>JBCCFC010001133.1:0-4431 GCA_039029935.1 Chloroflexota bacterium | reverse complement strand
TGGGGCCAGTCCAAATTTTTTCTTCACAAACGCAGGTTGGGCTACAGTCCAATCGCTATCTGCCGGCGTTATTGGTCTATCTCACAACAGAAACCATTTGGCACACCATTTTGGGGGGCAACGAGCCAGAGGCGGACCTATCGATTGCGCGTGATGTCATGATGAATGTGTTGTGGCCGGAAGCCCCGCCCAAGTCGGCACAGGCCAATCTGCGCAATGCTCTCTATCAACTGCGCAAACAGTTGCCCACGCTACAACTTGAACCAGGGCAGCCTGATGCCCAGCAGCCTGATCTAGAGCAGCCTAAACAATCAAAGCGTGTGCAGAAGAAAGCGACGGCGGCGACCAAGCAGGGTCAATGGCTTGTGCAGAGCGACCGCCTCTCGTTATCGTTGAACCCAGTGTTTCCCTTTACCTGTGATGTGGCTGAATTTCTGTGGCTGATTGCGCTGGGCAAACGCAAACATCAACAACCTGGTGATGGTCAACACGAGCAGAGCAAGCAGCGGCGTGATCTGGGTCAACAAAACTTTGGTAAACTGGGACTACCTGCCGATATCGAGTCATGGTCATCGGTTGCGCTCTATGAAGCGGCTGTGATGCGTTATGAAGGTGATTTTCTGGCCGATTTCTATCTGCCCGATAGCGATATCTATGAAGAGTGGATGCAGAAACGGCGCAACTATCTGCGCAATCAAATGCTGGAAACGGCCACCTATCTGGCGGAATACTATCTTGAACAACATGACTATCCCCATGCGTTGTTGGTTGTGCGGCGTCAACTAGAGTTTGATCCCTTCTATGAAACAGGCCACCAGCAACTTGTGCGCGCATTGGCCTACAATGGCGACCGTCAAGCCGCCCTCAACCACTATCATGAGTACTGCCAACTGCTTGCCACCCAATTAGATGCCCTGCCCTCTAGCACCATGCAAGACCTGCATGAATTTGTCCGCTCCGGCCAACTAGACACCGCACCAACCGTACACCTGTCTCCGCCAACCGCGCCATTATTGGCTTCTGTCTCCCCTACACAGACACCATCACAGACACCATCACAGCCCACAGCAATGCCCACACTCTCACCCCTGCAAACCCACGCCATCCCCATCCCACTGACCCCATTGGTGGGGCGTGACGACACCCTTGATGAGATTCGCACAAGTCTCTCAGAACCATATCCCCGTCTTGTCACCATTACAGGCATGGGGGGCAAGGGCAAATCGCTGCTGGCACACCATGTTGGCTATCAGATGCAGTCACAACTGCGCGATGGCTGTGTTTGGGTGGAACTGGCGCATGTCCCCACCAGCACCCAGGCTGCCGAAGCGGAGGCATTGATTCAGCAGCAGATTTGTATTGCATTGGGGTTACCCCCTGCCAGCAGCCACGAAACGATCTTGGTCAACTTCTTTCAGTCAAAAGAGGTCCTGATCGTCCTCGACAATGCCGAACATCTGGTGGTGGGTGTCACCCTGCTCCAGCGTCTCCTGACCCATGCCCCGGGTCTGCGCTTTTTGGTGACATCACGGATGCGGCTCCCCCTCTCCAATCAAAAATGGGTGTGGCTGCAAGGGCTGGCCTTTCCGCGCATGGATGAAACGCCCGAACATAACCCAACCGCGTCAGGTACGATGGCGGGTGTTGCCTTTGAACATCGCTTTACCGAAAACTCCATGCTAGAGGATACCCTGCTGGGGGCTGCTCGCAACACATCCATCAACACCTCCGTACGAATCGCTGAACTCAATGCGACGTTTGCCAAGCACACCCCTCAAACCCCTGTTGCCGACTTTGACCAACTGCGTGCGGAATACGCCAGCCTTGCCCTCTTTGAGCAGGAGGCGCAGAAGCACAACCCCGCCTTTGTCGTGACACCCCAAGACCAAGCCGCGCTGATTCGCATCTGCCAACAGGTGCAGGGATTACCGCTGGCCCTAAAGCTGATTGCGCACTGGACCGCCTTTTATGACTGCAATGAACTGGCCGATAATCTGCAAGCGTATATTGCGGAGTTTGGCCTCGACGCGGCTGATGAGCAGATAGTGAACCAGATAGATAGTCAGGTAGATAGCCAGATAGATAACCCGGTGCATCCGCAAGGTGGGTCTGCCTTTGCCTATGAGCAATCTGCCTCCAACATTGATGGAACGTTGGCGCAATCGTGGCAATTTTTGCAGCCTGCCGAGCAATATTTTCTGATGAAACTTGCCCTCTTTGAAGGCAACTTTCATCGGGATGCGGTTGTTGCCATCATCGAACATGACATTGCACCTATCTCCCCACAGACCGAAACAGACCTGCAAGTACACACGACCCAGCGCACACAATCCACCCAGTGGGCGATGACCAACCCTACGCAGGTGGTGCAACCTGCTGCCCGCCACCGAGCGAAGGGGCCATCACCGTTACCACCGTTGAGTGATGACACAGCACGGAACAAAGTGCCCAAGGTATCGCCAGAACAGGTCAAGCACCGGCGGTTGCATCTCTTACAGCATCTTGTCAATACCTCTCTGGTGCAGCCCTTAGAGCCAAGCTGGTATCGGGTACACCCCTTGATCAAGGACTATGTGCGTGAGCAGTGGGTTGCACTGACGGAAGAAAGTCCTCACACCTCTGCACACCTAACAAAGCACTATCGCCAAGCCTACACACGCTTTTTTATGCAATTGTTGATCGAGATTGACCGCACCCAAATCATGCTCACACGGCAAAGTAACGAGCCAGTCGGCTTTTATACACGTCAAGAAAGAGATATTTTATGGGCGTGGCAATGGGCCGTGGAAGACCAAAAATGGACGCTCCTGGCCGATGCGCTACATGGTCTGTTTTACTATTTTGATGCCACCAGCAATTTCAAGTTGGGCTTTGCCTTATTAAGCGACTTGCTCGAAATACTCGAGGCGAAGTATCCTGCACTGCTCACACGGTCACTCCCGCCAGCGCATGTGTTGCCACCATCATTCACCAACAGTGCGAACAATGTATCTGCCAGCGTATCTGCCGACGTGTCATCCACAATCTGCATCTCAGCACATGAACGGCTATGGGCACAGGGACTATTGCAATGGAGCAACTATTCTGGCTATGCCCAACGCCGATGGGCCACACAGGAGCGGCTCAAACGGGCACTGGCCTATCTGCAACCGCTGGGCGTGAGCGTATGGTATGATTGGGCACGTGGGCTATCTTATCTAGGCGCCTATCAATATTTATTGGGTGATTATGAGGAGACAGAGCGTTATTTCTCCGATGCAGTCCAGGTCATTCAAACAAGTCGCGTTCTCCTCGACGAACAGACAGCGGGCGAAAAACAGAGACAGACCACCGCGTCCGCTCAACTCAATCTAACCCTTGCTTATATCCTGACATACTGGCTCAGTTTTGCCAGCTATCTACCCGAAAAACGCTTTCAACAGCTAATCCAGCAATGTGTCGAAGTCACCCAACCCTATCCTGTGCTCTATTGCAGACATCTATGGTCACTCTGCTACACGATGTCGTATGACAAAAAGGAGCCATTTGAGATTGAGCCGCTGGCACTGGAGGCGGTGATGTGGAGTGACCGACTTGGCAATCAAGAGATGATCGCTGAGAGCTATATCATGCTGATGTGTCTATCCTATCAAAAGGGCGACTATGCCAAGGTGCGTGCCTATGACCAACAGTCGGGTCAGTTAAGCTTTATCTGGTGTGAATATACCATCCGGCTCTACTATATTTCGGTCAACTGCTTTGCGCAGATCAATCTGTGTCGGCTTGCGGGCGAACAGGTCTCCAAGGAGCAGGTGACAGAGATGCTCAACATGACAACGTGGCTGTGTAACTACATCGAAGACACAGAGCCATCCTATCTCTACTACGGCCATCTGCTCTGTGCGATTGGCTATGCCCAGGCGGGTGAACGAGACCATTCCCGCCATCGCCTGACCCAAGCCCTTGCCGTGTTTATGGCTGAACCCCAGCATGACCTGATCAACGTTGCCGCCTTTGCCATCTTGCCAATGGCCTACCTCTTCCACCTCTGGAACCAGAGCGACATGGCTCTCTCCCTGCTCCACTGTGACCGTGTGGATGCCTATTTCTATCACCTCTTTCGGGGCGATGTGCAGCAGGTCTATGATACCGCCGAGGATTGGTTGAGTGTGGATGAGATTGCGGACGCGAAGGTTCGGTTTGCAGGGGTTTCGCCGCTTGTGGTGATTGAGGGGTTAAATAGTGGCCATAAGAGTTGACGGCGCAACTCCAAAATGCCGCTTAAACTCGCGGCTAAATTGTGACGGGCTGTTATAGCCAACCAGATACCCCGCTTCACTAACACTCTTGCCACCTTGAATCAGTGCATGGGCTTTGAATAGCTTGATTGACTTCGCATATTGCAGGGGTGAGAGATGCATTACCGCCTTGAAGCTTCGATAAAACGCGGGC
>JBCCFC010001132.1:0-4439 GCA_039029935.1 Chloroflexota bacterium | reverse complement strand
TGTGAAAACACCCCACAATTTAATCGAAAAAGACAAAAATGAAATTTCGCAAAATTAACTGCCACGCATGATTGTTTGCTTGACCAAAAAGATCCCGCGCAGCCAGACACAATTACAAAAATGCTGTGAAACTGAAAATTATTCCATGATTTAATCAAAAAAGACATAAATATGACTTTTCGCAAAACTAACTGCTACACATGATCGCTCATGTGACCAAAAAATCCTGTACTGTGAAAACTGAATACTGTATAAAAACTGAAAATATCCACGAGCGTGGCTCAAATGTCTGTGGTAGCACTTGTAGCGAATCGATCCGATCCACCCGAAAATTGCGAAAATCAGCTCGCAATCGACAATAACCATGCACAATCCAAACATTATCCACAAAGGCTAAATGCATCGGCTCGATATCGCGAGTGTGTACTTGATTGTTATGCATTGCGTGATATGAGATGCGGATCAACTGGTGCTGCTGGATCGCCCGCTGAATCTGGGCAAAGCGTTCATCATCCAAATTGAACAATGGGCTACCAAATTTGTAAAAGCCCAAGACTGCTTGCAACGCCTCGATTTGCGCTAACGTCGTCTCTGGCAACACCACACGAATTTTTTCGAGGGCAGCATTTGCCGCATCCTGCGTCGCTCCAACTTCACTAAATCCAACCAGCATGGACACGGCTATATATAAGGCCCGCGCCTCCTGTTCCGAAAACATGATCGGCGGCAGATAATACCCCTCCATGAGCCGATAGCCTTCACCCGGTGTGCCATAGAGCGGTACGCCAACCTCGCACAGCGCATCGATATCACGATAGACAGTGCGTTCGCTCACCTCAAACTTCTCAGCAAGGTCTTGCGCCCGCACCAGCGAGCGGCCCTGAAATGTGAGCAAATAGCCCAGTAGTCGATCTACACGGTTCACAGTTTCAACTCCAGTATCAATCGTAGTGCGGATATTGGTTTCATGTTCTATCAATTTCTCACAGTTGTAATAATTTGTCTGACAAGATCGTCGGGCGATTGAGCATTGGTGTCTAGGAAAATCGTGTTTTGATGCATATGGTTTGATGCGGAATAACATCTGTCAATCTGCGCTAATCGCCATTGTCTGACTGCTTCATCCTGTTTGGGGTCGTTTTGAACAATAACTTGGCTCTGTATTCTTTTTGCTAATTCTTCTTTTTCTGTTTGCAAAAAGAAGTGGAATAAAGAAGTCTTGCTGTTGGTAATCCCTGTAAAAATTTCATTGAGATACTCTGGAACAACAAGTGTCATCGGGATGATCAATGGTGATGAAAATTGTCGTTTTGATTCCTGAATGAAATGGACAGTCAGCGTTCTCCACATGGCTAAGTCTTGATAATCCATCTTTCTGGTCTCTGGGAAGGTCTTCCGAATGAGTTCGCCAATATCTTCCGGGTCGAGAATATGCGCATCTGCGATTTGATTGACAAGCAAGTTTGAGACCGTCGTCTTACCTGCGCCAAATGCACCATTTATCCAAATAATCATGAAGAATCTCCTAATTTGATTGCAATGCCGAATCTGTTGATTGACACAATGCATTGTCTATAGTATTGTTACCCCATGAAGCCAATAGTCTACATCAAAACAACCATTATCAGCTAATTGAGTACGCGGCCAAGCAAAAATAAATGCATTTTTTGGAGAGAATAATTGATGAATCATGGAAGAGCAAGCTGGCACTCGACTGTATGGGGCATTGTACCTCATCCTGAGAAACCGTCGATTTTAATGTTGCCAGATGCAAATAGTACAAGTTGGACATTGCCCGCAGTCGAGCTTGGCAGGAGAATAGGGTTCTCCGCTGTTTGGCCTGTCACCCACGCAATGACGGACTTGTTGGGTACGCCCGTCACAGCATTACGCTGTGTCACCCAGGCCGTTGACGAGGATAAGCACATCTATCGTGGTGTCTTTACGCTTGAAAATAAGGGTTCGATGGCAATCCCACTGCCCAATAGCCGTTGGATCAATCATGATGAACTTGCAGAACTGACTCTTGCGGCAGAGATAGACCGATCTCTGCTTCAACAATATTTGGCTGAAATAGATGGCAATATTCCTCCGAATCGGCGTACTTGGCAGCAACAAGGTTGGTATAGCACAGCGCATCAATGGGTTGGGTCCACATTGGCGGCAAACGGATACACACCCACTGGCTCGATTGAACAATTCGATAGCTGGGGCCTCACTTGTCTGATGACAGTGGCAACGGATCGCGGCAGAATCTTCTTCAAAACAGCCCCAGACCTTCCCCTGTTTGCCCATGAACCAACAGTGATGGCGGGGTTAGCAACGCTTTTCCCTGGACAGATTCCACAGCCCGTTGCCGTTGAGCCAAATCAACGTTGGATGCTGCTTGCTGATTTTGGCAGAACGCTTGATGATCGACCACAGGGGGAAGTGGATGCTATTCAAGCAGACATGATACGACACTTTGGTCAACTTCAGATTGAAGCCATCCCTCATACTGAGAAACTGCTCGGCTTTGGTTGTCTGGACCGACGGCTCAGGCATCTCATCCCTCATGCCGAGGAATTGTTTGCGGATGAACACTTCATGGACTGCTTTGAAACGCAAGATGCACAACATTTACGCGCTCGATTGCCACAGTTACACAGATTTTGTGAACAGCTAGCAAACTTCAATATCCCGGAAACACTTATTCATGGTGACTTGGGTTTGGGCAATATTGCGGGTGAGATCGAACATCCACTCTTTTTCGACTGGACCGAAGCAGCTATTGGTCACCCATTCTTTGACATCTTTGATATGTTCTTCGCCGATGATACGGCAAAGCAAACCACTATACGCGAACGGTATCTATCGGTTTGGGAGCGCTATGAACCACAACATCGCTTACATGAAGCATGGTCGATTGCGCGTCCGCTATGTGCGCTCTATCATCTCATCAGCTACCGTAATATCTACAACAATCTTGAAAGCCCATACCAAGAGGCCATGCTGTTCTTCGTCCATCGCTGGGGCAAACGGCTTCTGGCGTACACCTCAAATCGCGATTGATTTTTTTGTTACCCGCCATCACTGACTCTGGCAACAACGTGGCCGATTTTCTCTCCACTCTCAGAGCTTGAATTTTCAAACAGGCTCTCAGTTGGTGTCGGTCTATATGGCAAAACTGCCTTATCAACCCATGTCCCGCAAGGGATACCCAATTGGGCCGTTGTCGCAGAGTTACCCCTTGCTGTCGTCTACCGGAAGGTGATCCAAGAAGTTGCTATCCTACTGGTGATTATCTTGGTGTCTGCCTGCTTTGTGATCTGGATTGGCAGCCGACGCATTGCCAACCTATCCCGTCCACTTGCGCATTTAACACACTTAGCAAGTAAAATCGCCGCAGGTCATTTTGATGTAAACGCCAATGTCAAAGGCAGTGTCGAAGTTGAACGATCCTCATCAGTAACGCCATTAAGTTTACACAAAAAGGGTCTGTTCATATCAACGTCAGTGCAAGACCATATGAACAGACCCCTATGGGCAGTCACCAGACAGGGTAACAGATAGGGCAACAGACAGGGCAACAGGCAGAGCAAAATACAGAGCAACATACAGGGCAACATACAGCACCTGTCTATGAACTCTGTTTTGCAATCAAAGATACAGGGATTGGTATTGCCGCCGATCATATCAACAAACTCTTCACGCCCTTTTATCAAGCCGATAGCTCGGTGCGCCGCAGACATGATGGTACAGGTTTGGGTTTGGCGATTAGCAAACAACTCGTTGAGCAGATGGGGGGACAAATTTGGGTGGAAAGCGAGCTGGGTACTGGCTCAACATTCTTCTTTACGATTACTGGACAGATACCACTGGCGACACCGCCCATAAAAACAGCAGCATCGTCTTCAAATCAATACAACATCGCAAGCCAGCACCCATTACGGATTCTGCTGGCTGAGGATAATGTCATTAACCAAAAAGTGGCGCGTATGATGCTCAAAAAATGTGGCTATACCATTGATATCGTTGCCAATGGATTGGAAGCAATATCGGCATTACAACAACAGACCTATGATGTTATTCTCATGGATATCCAGATGCCAGAAATGGATGGTGTCACGGCCACCCAACACATCCGCACCGATTGGCTGCCAGAGCAACAACCTGTGATTATTGCCCTGACAGCCAATGCGATGGACCATCAGCGGGAAGAATATCTTGCTGCTGGGATGGATGATTTTGTGGCAAAACCGTTGCGGATGCTGGCGTTAACAACGGCATTGTTACATGTAAAACCGATTAAACCCAGCTAATTTGCCTCACTTTCGCAACACAGGCAAATAAACCATCCAGATCGTCGGCTCTTGATGGGGGGGGCGTATTCAGGGAAAAGTGTAATGGTCAGTAACAGGTTGAACAATTTGACCAGTCCATTTAGCCATTCCTACGAG
>JBCCFC010001131.1:0-4440 GCA_039029935.1 Chloroflexota bacterium | reverse complement strand
GTTCGCTGAGATAGCTGGCGTATAAGAATCGGTAGACATCGCTGACATAATATTGGGGATAGCGTTTGTCGGGCAGCGTTTCGAGGAATTTATCCATGATTAATTCCGCCATCTGTTCATTCATCCCTGATTCTACCTCATAATCAAAATAAATGGCAAGGTCCTTATCTGGCGGTTCAATCACGCGCTTGACGTTGAATGATTTGGGGAAGCGGTGGGCGGGTGAGTAGCGTTCCATCAGGAATGTACCCAAAGCCGCCGAGTTGATGTGCTGTTTGTGTTGATAGAGAAAGTTGACCGTTTCCTGCGCATCCGCCATTGTTTCGCCTGGAAAGCCAAAGAAGAAAAAGGTGTGGTTCCAAATACCCGCCTCGGTGCTCTCTTCAAGGATACGGTGCATGTGTTCAAGCTGTGTGCCTTTGATCATCTGATCCATAATGGCCTCCGATGCACTCTCTAAGCCAAAGAGGATCATGCGGCAACCGCCCTCAGACATATTGTTGAGCAGTTCCTTGCTGATGACCTTCTCAAAGCGGACACAGCCACCCCAGTTCATCGACTCATCTTTCATGATTTTGGATAAATCACGCAAATTTCGCGGTGTCACAGCCTCATCTGAGAAGAAAATATGACGCACACCATATTTTTCGCTCAGCGTAAACATCTGCTCGGCCAGTTTCTGCGCACGCAGTTGGCTAAAGGTCTCCGGCTCACCATAGCCCACGTTGCAGAAGGCACATTTGCCAAAGTAGCAGCCCCGTGCCGTCAACAATGGCAGTGCTAGTTCCGGTGCAAGATAGCGGTCGAGCGGTAGTCCATCAAAATCGGGCAGTGGTAGTTCAGTGATCTTTTCCGGTGCTTTGCGGTCGGTGACGTGAATTTTGTCACTACCAGCCGGCCCTTCTCGGTAGACCAAGTTCGGCACTGTCGATAAGTCACCACCCGTACTCAATGTTTCAATCAACTTCAACAGCGGCACTTCGCCATCAAAGACGACCGCGCTGTCAATGAGCGTAAACATCTCTGGCACTTTGGGTAACTCTTCACGCAACATGCTGATGTGTGGCCCGCCAACAGTGACATGGCAGTCTAACCCTGCATCTTTGATCAAATACGCCAGCGTCATCCCTGCCAGCATCTGTGGCATCGACGGAATTGAGATACCGACAACGTCAGGTTGTTCGCGCTTAATATCAGCCAGAATGCCCCGACGGAAGATATCCAAGAACATGTTATGCTCTTCATCACAAATGCCCTTGAGTAGAGGACGGCTGCTGTCAACAGCAACCGCTGCTTCATAGCTTTGCAGATGTAGTGCCGCCGGAAAGAACGGCAACGATGCCAGTTCAAGTGCCTCGACCACCGTTTGGAAGCTGCGCAGTCCCGTTGGACCATGATAAAAAGCTGTACTTTGAACAATGCTCTTCGCCTTCTCGACACGTTTTGCCAAGCCTGGTCCATTGCGCAACGCCCACTGAATCTGCTGTGGCTGTGGCATCTGCGAGTTACGGTGTGCAGCCATTATCTTTGTGCGCGGTCCAAAGGCTTTGCGCAGCCGTGCGACCGAACCCATAAGGTACTCTTCGGTGAGAATCTCATCAAATACTTCGACATTGAGGTCGCGTTGGATGACTTCGACGCCATTTTCACGCAGATAGGCAGTCAGCGTGGGCAACGCTAGGTGGGGCATAGTTGGTGTCCAGTTGGGAGGGAAGAGCAGCATGACTTTCATCGTATGATTACCTTTTCTAGTTTAGCACCAAAATCAGCATGGATTTCGTAAATCATGAGTGAAACCCGGCCTGTTTTAGCGACTCCTTAAGCCGTCGAATTTCTTCCTCCATCTGAGCACGCGCCTCTGCCTCATCCCTTGCTTTTGCGACAGCCTCGTCCCGTTCAGCAATAGCCTCATCCCGTTCAGCAATAGCCTCATCCCGTTCGGCTTCTGTCCTTCGCCTACGCACTCCTTCATCTTCATGTGAAAGATACCGATTTCCTTGTGAATCGTAAATTGCCAATTCTTTTTCATGTAGGCTAAAGGTAATCCCCAGTCTTGGGCTACGCCATCCATTCATCTTAGAGATTTTTTTGAGTTGTTGCCCCGCGCGTAACCAACCTTCTAATTCACCTTTATGAGGGTCGTATGTATAATACTCCTCAACGCCGTATCGCTGATAAAACGCAAACTTTTTATCTTTATCTACCTTAGAGTTACCAGGTGACCAAATTTCAAAAACGATATGGGGTGGAATATTTTCTTCTTTCCACTGTAGATAGGAGCCGCGATTGTATTTTGGACGACCAAAAATCACCATGACATCCGGTGCATACTTAATCTTTGGGTTGCCTTCAACTGGATACCAGAAGACATCCCCAGCAATCAGCACATTGGAGTCATCTTCGTATTGAATTTCCATGCTACCTTTAAATAGTGTTAGGTAGTCATATTGATCCATGTGTTCAGCCATAGGCATTCCATCGCTTTCTGGGTAAAAGATGGCCTCTTTTGAACCATTCTTTGCAGTGTTAAGTGGTTTGGGTAATGGGCCTATCGTAGGTACATACCTAGCAGGTGAAACTGTGCTAGCTGCAACATCAGGACTACTCATGCACCCTCCTTCAAACTAAAAAAAGCTTTCAGCTACTCACCAGAACCAGCCCATGTCCTTGGGCTGTTTTTATACTTCCCTATGCAATAAAAATTATGCTGTCACCCCTGCCAACGCCAAAGTCTCTGCATAATGACAACGTACTGTATGCCCTTCCACAACCTCACGCAATTCCGGCGTCTCATCCACACAACGCTTGCCATCGCTATACTTACAGCGTGGATGAAAATAACAGCCGCTGGGTGGGTTGGCGGGGTTGGCGACATCTCCCTCAAGGACAATCGGCTCGGCGCGGTGGCGTGGGTCTGGCTTGGGAACAGCAGAGAGTAAGGCTTCGGTATAGGGGTGCATGGGCTGGGTGAAGAGTGTCTTGGTGTCTGCACTCTCTACAAGTTGGCCGACATACATCACAGCCACACGGTCGCTGATATGCTCAACCACGCTGAGGTCATGCGCTACAAAGAGGTAGGTCAGTTTGAATTCATCCTGTAATTTCTGGAGCAAATTAAGAATCTGCGCTTGGACCGATACATCCAGTGCCGAGACAGGCTCATCCAACACCACCAACTGTGGATTGAGGGCCAAGGCACGGGCGATACCAATACGCTGGCGTTGACCACCGCTAAAGGCATGTGGGTAGCGGTTCATGTACTCTGGGCGAAGACCCACAACACGCAGCAACTCCGCTACACGGTCTTCAAGTGCGCTACCACTCAGGATGTCGTTGACCAGAAGCGGCTCGCCCACATTTTGCAGTAAGTTCATGCGTGGGTTGAGCGACGAGTATGGGTCCTGAAAGACCATCTGCATGTTGCGGCGCAGTGCTTTGAGTTGACCGGACTCCAGTTCCGCCACGTTGACATTCCCCATGTCCTGATCACCAAACCAGATTTCACCGTCAGTGGCATCATAGGCACGCATAATGACACGTCCCGTCGTGGTCTTGCCACAGCCACTCTCACCCACCAGCCCCAACGTTTCCCCTTCTTGGATATGGAAGTTCACACCGTCTACGGCTTTCACATGACCGACCGTTCGAGAGAAGAACCCGCGCTTGATGGGAAAATACTTTTTTAGGTCAGAAACTCTTAACAATGGTCCGCTGGTATCATTCCCTGTACCATTTGTGTGTGTAGACAATTTTGGAACTCCTCTGGTGATATTAAAAACAGTATCGCAGGTTGGCTACCCACGCCACAGATAACAAATCTATGATACTGGTTTATACTTTCCTAATTCAATGAAAAATGGTTAACTTATCTAAGTAGATATTGTCCTATATATGAAAGCGCAACAACGACTGCTTCTATACTCAATAGACGGATGGACACATTCATTAGCTGATGCTTGGCAATGCTTCGACGCATCATTCCTTCTGCAATCATAATAAACAACAGCCATATGACACCCAGAACAAAAAGCCCCCAATTTTCAAGGCCGCGTAATTGCCAAGGATTGAGCCGCATTGCAAAGCCAATATCGATTAAATTTTCCGTCATTTGCAAAACAAGCCACAGCCCAATAGCCGCAATCAGGAGCCAGATTAGGTAGCAGGCAATATATTTTGGCACTGTGTATATTGGTTTATCCATCGTTGTGGATTGATTTTTTGTCAAAATTCAGTTTGCCTACGATTATGTTCAAGCAAAATATGCTTAAACAACACTCATTCTATCTAATATATTTGATTGGTATGAAAGGAGCAGTAACACACTTATTATACACACAAATTTGTAATCGAAAAATGGCAGATAAACAGCAAAAACTATATCTCGATAGCAAAACTCAGTACAAATCGTTTTGGTACTGCGTTTTAGGGTGCTATAATCAT
>JBCCFC010001130.1:0-4465 GCA_039029935.1 Chloroflexota bacterium | reverse complement strand
TACCCATCCATAACGCAGAAACCACAACGCAGAAACCACCCAACAGCACATAACACATAAACGGCATGGTTCACCAGAGCCAAATTTAGTGTAACATTTCATCTTGCTATTTTTTTGACCATCTAATGTAATTCAACGGGTGTGTTGCTAAAAAAGAGTTACCCTCAAATGAACCATGCCACATTTTCGATAATCAACGCAAAACAAATCACCAAACCATCAGATGAAGCAAGAAAGCGGAAGGGCATTCTGATGCTCCAACGCTCCAACGCTCCACCGCTCCAACGCTCCAACGCTTAACCAAGGTTAACAAATCCGATAAGCAATGCAAAACAAATTGCAAAACCACCATTAGGAAAAGTGTTTAACTGCGCCGTATCTGCGTATCACGATTTTTGTCAAATTTGCGCTTGAAATCGTTTTATTCGTATGTTACGGTTAGCGGGGAGATCAGCGCGCGTATTATCCACAATGGCGAATGCGCGTCAACTTCATCGGTATCAAATTTTTATCATATATCTATAGTTTGACATCGTTAGCTGGCTCATATTCAGTAAGCATATAAACACAATAATTTGGCCCCAATCATTTATCTGGGGCCAAATCATTGGTTTGCACACTTTTTTGATATGAGCGACTGACTCTGCGTGATGTCATGCACGGAGTCAAATTACGTATGTTTGTATTATGCAAACATCAACAACCAAAATTAAATGATTATTTGGAGGAAAAAACTGTGAAACGAACGATCATATTGATCATTACCGTAATCCTGAGCATGTCGCTTGCTGCTTGTGTTGTCCAACCACCTGCTGGAACCAGCATGGACGGTGGGGAGATGATGGCAGAAAGCAATGTTGTCAACGTTTATTCATCACGCCACTATGGAGCCTTGGAAGCGCCCTTTGTGGCATTCAGCGAAGCAACTGGTATTGAGGTTCGTGTCTCATCTGGTAGCCCACGTGATCTGTTGAACCGCCTACGCGCTGACATTTCACGCGGCGAACGCAGCGTTGCCGATGTCTTCTTGGCGATAGATGCAGGTGTCCTGTCATTGGCCGCTGAAGAAGGATTGCTCCAGGCCATGAACTCTGATGCAGTCGCATCAAGCATTGCGCCAGAGTTTTCGGACCCAGGTGGTATGTGGGCTGGACTCAGCATCCGCACACGCACCTTGGTGTACAATCCAGCCAATGTGACCGAAGACGAAATCGCGGCTGTCAACAACTATAGCGATCTCGCTTCTGAAAATTGGAGTGGTCGTTTGTGCATGCGCCCAGCCAGCCACATCTATACTGTTTCACTCTTCAGCAGCCTGATTAACCATCTTGGTGTAGAAGAAGCAACCGCAGCCACAACAGGCATTGCCAGCAACGTGACCCGTTACATCAACAGTGACACAGGTCAAATCAAGGCTGTTGCTGCTGGCGAGTGTGATGCTGCCGTTGTTAACCACTACTACATGGGTCGCTTGGCCAATGGCGATGATGAGGCCAAGGCAGTTTTCGATGCGGTTCAGCTCAAGTGGATGAACCAAGACACCACTGGCGTATTCTTCAATGTTAACGGTGCTGGCGTTGTTGCCAACGCAGCCAACGTTGACAATGCTGTAGCACTGATCGAATTCTTGGCCGCAACAGAGAATCAATGTGGCGCACCTGAGTGTTTCCCGGGTAGCAACTTTGAATTCCCAACCAATCCAGAAGCAGCAGCCAATGAGACGATTGCAGGCTTTGGTGAGTTCATGTACGACACCACTTATGGTCTGTCACAGTATGGCTCTCTTCAGGAACAATCTGTATCAATGCTCGAAGAAGCTGGCTATGGATTTAGCGAGAACTAGCAGTTAGTCAGGTGTCAGCACTTCAGCAGATCAGCACTTCAGGCTGACTAGCTGACTCACTTTTGATAATATCAAGAAGTATATTTAACACTATGTGACTACCGCGCTAGGGCAATGCCTTGGCGCGGTATTTTCGTGTTTATAACAAAACGGATACGAGAGAAAACGGACAGAAATTTCTTTGACTATCGAACTCACGCTTGAACGAGCGACACAGACAAACGTTCAACAAAAATATCAGTCTTTCTGGCTAAAGCTTCGTGCATGGCTGGGTAGACTGCCTATTTTGATTCTGACGATTATTATCCTCTTTCCCATTGCCATCCTTGCTATCGAACTTTTGACGCCGGACATTGCGCTGTGGCAACGCCTGTGGAACACTATTTTGCCACGCATACTCTGGAATACCCTGCGTCTTGCAGTCGGCGTTTCGCTTGGCGCATTGGTCCTCGGTGTTGGTTGTGCATGGTTGGTGACCGCTTATGATTTTCCAGGGCGACGCTGGTTGGAACGACTACTGATGCTACCATTGGCAATCCCCGGCTTCATCATGGGCTTTGTCTATGTCGCCATCTTTGAATTTGCAGGGCCTATTCAAACAGGATTACGCGGCCAGTTTGGCTGGTCAAAGGGTGACTATTGGTTCCCAAACATCGCATCGCCCGGTGGCTTAATCCTTGTGCTATCCCTTGTACTATACCCCTATGTCTACATCCTGACCCGCTCCGCGTTTCGAGAGCAGGCTGCAAACACGCTTGAGGCGGCTAATGTGCTGGGGTATGATGGATGGAAGGCATTTCGACGTGTGGCACTCCCCCTAGCTCGCCCTCAAATTGCGGTAGGCGTACTGCTGGTGACAATGGAAACGCTGACCGATTATGGAACCGTCAGTTTTTTTAGCTACCCCACATTGAGCGAACGCATCCTTGTGCTGTGGAACACCTCGTTTGACAGTGCGGCCGCGACCGAACTCGCCAGCTTAATGGTGGTCATTGCGCTTGCGTTGATGTTTGGTGAGCGATTGCTGCGCAGACAGGCTCGTTTCTATCAGCAAGGGAGCTATGGTCGGCGGATTGCACGCAGGAAATTGGCTGGTAGACAGAGCTGGCTGGCAAGTATAGGATGCTTTCTGGTGCTAGGCGCATCGTTTATTCTACCCGTCACACAGTTGGCGATATGGACAGTGAAACGGATTCAAACGCCAACGGTAGACGTAATGCGTGAACCCATTTGGCTCTATACGCGTGACACCGTGATACTTGGTCTTGCGGGGGCCTTGACGACCGTTGTGATTGCCCTAATTATCGCCTATAGCAATCGGCAGGACTCGGTTGAAACCACAAATTACCCGCGCTGGTTGTCCCGTCTGATGACGATTGGTTATGCCATGCCCGGCGCAGTGATTGCCGTCGGTGTATTGACATTTGTAAACCCCATCGACGGTGCGGTGACAGATTTTGCCACGAACCTCGGCTACAGAGGATTAGGGTATATCTTGACAGGGACGATCATTGCGCTGATCTATGGGTACTCTGTCCGCTTCATGGCGTTGGGATTTAACAGCATTTCGGCCAGTGTTGACAAAGTGCGCCCGACGATGGAGGCAGCAGCGCGTACAATGGGTGCGGGTAACGGTCGGATTTTTCGCCGTATCCATATCCCACTGGTACGAACAGGCATTGGAGCGGGGGCCATCCTCGTCTTTGTAGACATTATGAAGGAACTCCCCATCACACTCCTGCTCCGTCCATTTGGCATGGACACGCTGGCAGTGCGCGCTCATTTTTTGAGCATTGAAGGGTTCCACGAAGCTGGGGCCATTCCCGCACTGATCATCTTGGTGGCAGGCTTAATCCCTGTATTTTTACTGATGCAAATTGGTGCAAACGAAGATTCGGTACAATGACAGTTATTCGTCTTCAACATGTGAACAAAAACTACGGTCAGACTCATGCAGTGATTGACCTTGATTTGATCATTCCCCAAAGCGCGATTGCGGTGTTATTGGGGCATAGCGGCTGTGGCAAGACAACGACTCTACGGCTTATTGCGGGATTAGAAAAGCCCGACACAGGTGATATTTGGATCGGCGAGCAACAGGTGAGCGGCAGTCATGTATGGGTGTCCGCAACGAACCGTCAAATAGGGATGGTCTTCCAAGATTATGCACTATTCCCCCATCTAACCGTGGCGCAAAATATTGGCTTTGGCATCCCAAATCTGAAAGCCGCGGCACGCAGGATGCGTATCGCCGATCTGCTGGACTTAGTGGGGCTGATGGGCATGGAAGATCGCTATCCACACCAATTGAGTGGTGGGCAACAGCAGCGGGTCGCTCTTGCACGTGCCCTTGCTCCCTCACCCAATGTGATGCTGCTCGATGAGCCGTTCTCCAACTTAGATGCATCGTTGCGCCAAGCGATGCGTGAAGAAGTACGCAGCATTTTACATGAAGCGGAAGTTACCACCGTCTTTGTGACGCATGATCAGGAAGAGGCACTACGGTTGGCCGATGAACTGGTTGTCATGAAGAACGGTCGTGTGTTGCAAAGCGGTGCGCCAGAATATGTCTATCGCTATCCGACCAGCCTAGAGGTTGCGCAATTTCTGGGTGAAGTCAAC
>JBCCFC010001129.1:0-4480 GCA_039029935.1 Chloroflexota bacterium | reverse complement strand
TCACATACCAATCTTCCGAATTCCATCCCAAGCCCAACGGCTTTGGATTGATGCCTTGGATGCGGTTGTTCTGACCGCTCCATGACTTGTTATAGAAGAGGAAGACGTATGGTGACTCTTCCGAGATAATCTGCTGTGCCTGTTGATACTTTTCGCGACGGAATTCGACATCATAAGTCTTGCCCGCCTCGTCAAAGAGTGCCTCAACATCCTTGTTGATATAGGCCACAGAGTTTAGGCGTGGAATGCTATCCTCGGCCCAAATCGTGTACATGATGTGTGGCTCAATGGTCGCACGCCAGCCACCAATGAACATGTCCCAATCTGGCTCTTCGGCATCAGTCGCCTCCAAGAAGCTCGCCCATTCCAGTGCTTGAACTTCAACAGCAATACCAATGTCGCTCAACATATCCTGAACCGTGATGGCAATCAACTCACGGGTCTTGCTCGTGTTCGGTCCATAGATGAGTTTGAGTTCAAGCTGGTTGCCATCTGCATCAAGCATGGACTCACCATCAAAGGTGTAGCCCGCCTCTTCAAACTCGGCAACGGCTTGGTCAAGGTCATAGTCATAGCAAGGCACATCTGGATTGTAGACCCATGACGTCTCTGGGAAGACCGAGCAGAGACGCTTGGCCTGACCGAGCATGACCTCATCGGTGAGCAACTGTTTGTCGATGGCGTATGAAATACCATGACGCACATTGAGATCGCCCGTGGCAAAGCCTTCACGCGTGTTCAGCCCGACATAACTCCAGACCGCCGCCGCAGGCCACCATTCATAAACGGTGATGTTGTCTAGTTCGCGCGCCTCTTCCAGATTCTCTGGTGTGATGCCCGCACTGTCCGCCTCACCGCTCTTCATCTTTTCATAGGCAATGTCTTGGTCTGGCACAATCTCATCAATTTGTTCGGTGATGTTGGGTGCGCCACGATACCAATAGCTATCATTGGCCGTGAAGATTGAGAACTGATCACGCTTCCACTCTTGCAGCATATATGGCCCCGACACAACGCTTGGGCTGTTGATCTCTGGGTTGGTCTCTGGATCACTCCAGTCCAAGTTCTCCCACACATGCTTTGGCAGTGGCGTAATCAAGCCCGACATCTGACCCAACGCAGGTGCATAAATCTCGTCAATGGTGATTTGCAGCGTGTAGTCATCCAGTGCTTCATAGCCACTGATAAACCCTAGCTGTGACAGATATGGATACTCGTTGTCTGGATTGGTGACCTGATCATAGGTCCATTTGAAGTCATTGGCCGTGATTGGTTCGCCATCGCTCCACTCCATTGTCTGGCGCAGATTGAAGGTGAAGGTCAAGCCATCTTCAGCGATGGTGTAGCTTTCAGCCATGTTGGGAATGTATTCCAACGTGCTTTCATCCAAGCGTAGGAGGCCACCAGCATAAACTGTGCCTTGGAAGCCTCGTGAGGCTGTATCTGTGGTCAAATATGGATGGAAACTGACCGCATCCGATGTACTGACCGAACGATAGGCCCCACCAAACTGGTCACGTGCTGTGGTCACATCCTCGGTGCTGACAATCGTGCCATCTTCCATCTGTTCAGCCTTGGCCGCCTGAGATTCCTCAATCACTTCGGTGACGACCTCTTGATCATCACCCGCCTCTTCGCCATCGCCCTCAGTCGCCTCATCCGCACTGGCTTCTTCTGCTGGTGCATCCTCAGCAACCGGAGCCGTCGGTGCAGGTGCCGCACACGCCGCCAATACCAGCGACGCCGTGAGTACCAATGCCATCAACATGTACAGTCGGTTGATTCGCATACGCTCTCCTTTTTACTTAAACGATTTGATTTGTAGTGAATGTCTGTTAACAAATTGTTATTAAGACAGTTTGAACAATTATAACAGGATTGGCAGTAATCACAACAACTATTTTTTGTGATTTACGATGATGGCATTGTCGGGACAACTAGATTGGTCCAACCTCACATAACTCGATTACCCAACATGCGTAGCCGTTCGGCCTTGCTCATATACTCTTCCAGATGCGTTTGGCATAACCACACGATATCACCCTCCGGCGTGGTCCGGCGTGTCAATCCACCCCACTGCGGTCGGCCAGCCTCTTTGTCTTGCTCGGCCAGCATATCCATCAACTCGCGGATGGGGACCAAATCTGCCCCATCATGCGTCCCAAACGCGGATTGGTGATGTGTATGGGACAGCCGTTCGCCGTCAAGGTCAATCTCTGGCAGCAGGCCCGTCTGATTGAGCCACGCATCCATCGCCGCAAAGCCATGTCCCAATGCCTCTTTGTCATCGTCCTCCCACCCTGCAAAGACTGCACCCATGCCTGCCACTGGTCCTGCAATCGTCAGCACAGTCTGCAAAATCTTACGCAGTGCCTTGATGTAGGGTAGGGACTTGGCAAACCACTCTTTGGTCTGCGAGAATTCATAGGCATGTTCTTCACCGACCGGATGCCAGCCCCGATGATATTGACAGTAGAGTTGCAGTTGAAACCGCTCTTCGACAATGAGATTGCTCTGACCCAGTGGTCGAATCGTGAAGAGATTGGGGCAGCGAACCAGTTGCTCTTTCTGTTCGCGTTGCCATTGTAGCAGGAAGTTACGTTTGATGTGGGCGATGACATCCTCAAGTCCCGAAGCGATGTGCCGCCGTGTTGCGCCATGTTCCTCACGGAGAGCTTTGAGTATTCGCTGTTCCATGTGGCTCTGGGTTAAGTGGGCCGCACCAATTCCCTCGACCAATGTTAGCCGCGAAAGTTCGTCGCCACATTCGGGGCATTCAAACATAAACTTATTCGGTCGCTTTTCGAGCCAGTTTTCCAGTTTGTCCAAATCAAATTCATTGGTACAAGGCCCATCCATCAATTCATTGTTGCCACCCGGACAGGGGACTCGTCGCGATGGATGCAAGCCCTTGTAGCGTTTGAGCGTATCCTCAAAGCCATCACGAAGCACCGACATAAAGCGTTGGGGGAAGCGACCACGTACCACAAAGTCAACCGTGTTGGCGCGTTCATCGGCGATGACCAGGGCATGATGCTTGTCGGTTTCATCCTTGAAGAGGACGCCGTTACGCCAGTGTAGTTTCATGGTGAAGCGGTGACAGCGGGCGATAAACCATGTGGGGATGCCGGGCTGCATGGAACTGAGCCGATAGCGTAGGCGCAAATCCGTTGCCGTCTCACGCTCATAGCCATCCCATGTTGGCTGATAGTCGGGTGGGTCCTGTGGCAGTCGCTCCACGATCAGACAGCGGTCTTCGGGGTCATCGGGGATGAGATAGGCAAGGTCAAATTCCTCCATCATACGCAGAAAGTGTTCCTGCAAAAAGCCATCCAAGTCAGGCCATAGATCGTTGCGCAGGTGATGACGGGTGAGGATGCCCTGCTCTCGTTGGACGGTTTCGCTGCGTAGGACAATGCCGACATGTTGCGTCAACCACTCCGGTTCCAGAATAATCAGGTCACACAAATCTGGCTCATCGGCAAAAAAGAGGACATTACCTAATTCGTGTAGCCATCGCAAGAGGATTTCTGCCTCTGCATCTTCTTCGATGCCATGTTCTCTGATTATGCTGAGTAGTTCTTGGCGTGTGGCATACAGTTGACCGTTATCGCTCCCTACACTGGTTGGTCGCAGTGCCCGCACCGCCGTCGCTGCATTGACCCATGTTTGCGGCCAGCGCAAGCCCATCATGCGTAGGTCTGCCGCCTCCGTGCGAATCATCTCGGTCAACTCAGCGATGCCTGTTCCGTTTGTGTTGCTGACCTCGGCGCGTCCCACAATCTGTGGATACTTCTGCTGCATCTCGGCAAAGGGATAGTCGCTGTAGGGCTGGTCGATGTGGGTGGCGACAAGGATGACCTTGGCTTGGGGCGCACGCACCTTGATGTTCTCCAGCCAACGATAGAGTTTGCCCTGCTCCCAGCCATGCCGTGCATTCCAAACCAGCAGAAAGAGCGAGTGGTCGCTAAAGAAGAACTGGTGAGTGGCGTGGTTGAAGTCCTGCCCTGCAAAGTCCCAACAGCTTAGATGCATGGTGACATCAGGTTCAGTGGGGTGAGCGAGGTTGAGCGGTCCGATTTCGATGCCGACTGTGCCCTCTTCATATTCGGTGGCATAGCGTCCGTTGAGTGCGTTGTAGAGACAGGTTTTGCCGACGCCGCCCTCGCCGATGATGAGGGCTTTGGAGTGCCAGATGTGTTGGCTACCGTCGTGGGCGGCACGGAGGTAGTTTTTGACGGCGGGTGTGCCGATGGCGACGATTTCTTGGGGAGGGAAGGTTAGGTTGGGGAGGTTTTTTAGTTGAAGAGTTTGAAGATTTGTGCGTAAGCCAATTTCAGCTGGTAGTTGGTAGAATAAATTGTGGTTTAAATGTAAGTGTTCTAAATTAGTAAAATTTTTAACAGAAGGTGAAATTTTACTAATCTTGTTACCACGTCGACTCCAGCCGAGGTGTAGGTATATAAGCTCTTTCAATTGG
>JBCCFC010001128.1:0-4481 GCA_039029935.1 Chloroflexota bacterium | reverse complement strand
TTGGCAATAACTACCTTAATAGTAACACAGGCAGGATGCCTGTGTTACTATTACATAACATCTACAGGAGAAAACCATGAAAGAATTTGCATTAACCATCAATCTCAAAGATGATCCACAACTCATCGAAGAGTACAAAGAGTACCACCGCAATGTCTGGCCGGAAGTGCTGGCCTGCATCAAGAGCATCGGCATTGCCAAAATGAACATCTATCTGCTGGGACGCCGTATGTTTATGGTCATGGAAGCAGCGGATGACTTTGACCCGGCCACAGGCTTTGCCCAACTGGATGGCATGAGTCCACGCTATGAAGAATGGCAGCGCGTCATGGACGGCTATCAAGAGCGTGTCCCTGAAGCCAAAGAGGGTGAGCATTGGGCGTTGATGGAGAGGGTCTTTGAATTATGAGTGACAAACCAAATATCATCTTTATTATGGCCGACGATATGGGGTATGGCGATGTCGGCTGTTTTAATCCCGAATCCAAGATTCCGACCCCAAACATGGACCGTCTGGCCGCAGAGGGGATGCGCTTTAACGATGCCCACTCACCGTCGGCTGTCTGTACACCCACACGCTACGGTGTCTTGACCGGACGCTACTGCTGGCGTTCACCACTCAAACATGGCGTGTTATATGGCTACGAGCCACCGCTCATCGAAGAAGAGCGCTTGACCGTTGCCAAACTGCTCCAAGACAATGGCTATCACACCGCCTGTATCGGCAAATGGCATTTGGGGCTACACTTTGCCACCAAACCCGGACAGTATATTGATTTCAACCGCGCCTTGCCTTGGGGGAACACCACGCCAGAGGAGGAGGCCAAGATTGACTTTACAGCACAGATTGGGGGCGGGCCCACGGTGCTGGGCTTTGACTATTTCTTTGGCAGTGCAGGGTGTCCCACCTGCCAACCACCGTATGGCTTTATCGAAAACGAGTACTTTGTCGAACCACCCTCCTATTACGAAAGCGAGTTCCCATACACGGGGCGACCGGGGATGACGGCTCCGAGTTGGGACCACAGCGAGGCGGACCCGACCTATGCACGTAAGGCGGTTGAATACATTGAGGCGCGCGCCAAGTCCGATGAACCGTTCTTCCTCTATCTCAACCCTGACGCCCCCCATGAGCCTTGTGTCGAAAGCGTTGTGCCAGCGTTTGCGCGCGGCAAGAGCGCGGCGGGGCCACGTGGTGACTTGGTGTGGCTGGTTGACTGGATGGTCGGTGAGGTGATGGATGCGCTGGAACGCACGGGGCAGGTGGAGAACACGCTGATCATGGTGACAAGCGACAACGGCGCGTTGCCCGGCGACCGTGTTCAAGGCAAACAAGGGATGGCTGCCTATACCACCTATGACCATAAATCCTGTGGCGATTGGCGTGGCTATAAATCACACATCTGGGAAGGCGGACATCGTGAACCGTTGATTGCGCGTTGGCCCGGTCATATCACGCCAAACACTGAGAGCAATTTACTGGTCAGTCTTGTCGATTTGATGGCAACCTGTGCCGCCATTGTCGATGTAGGCTTGCCTCGCACTGCTGCACCCGATAGCGCAAACTTGCTGCCCATTCTGGTAGAGAATGCAACCACAGAAGTCCGCGAAGACCTCATCCATCATTCGGTGACGGGTGTCTTCTCGTTGCGGCGGGGCGCATGGAAATGCATCTTTGAATCGCAGGATTCTGGTGGATGGCCGCCACCAACGGGCGGTCCACCTGTGCCCGGTACAGCGGGTCAACTCTATAACTTGGAGAGCGATCCCTATGAACAGTCCAATGTATGGGATGAGTATCCAGAGGTTGTGAGAGCGTTGAGCGATTTGTTGGTCAAGTATCAGCAGACAGGACGCAGCGTTGAGGCGTTATAGGGCTTGGGAGCGCAGATAGACCGGATGAGCACCTCATGTATAGTTTGTATAATGAATGCATTTATTTTGAATCTGTCCTTAAAGGTAGGTTACGATGAAGATTGAAATTTAGGCATTGCATTTTGCTTATTTCCTTAAAAACTGTACAACATGCACAAATTTAAGAGCCTATATTTTAGTAATCTTGGCTATATCTATCTAAAATTGCAAAGATTATACTGAAAATCGTTTACCAATAGATATACGACATGAGGTCACAGGTTGCGATGTTTAGACCTTTGGGCGGTGAGTATAAAATCAATGTGTACGGGCCAGACTCGACACTCACCGCCCGAAGGTCCAACTCAATTACGAAGCGCACAGTATAATTTCATACCGTATATGTCAATCATTGGTGTTGGATATTGTGAATGGATAATGATACCTACGATGCCCGACGCCCAAACATGTAAGGGGAAATGAGTATGACCCATGGGGATACTCTAAGAGATACACCGGCCTACACACCGGAGCAGTTGGAGCGTGTTGAAGAGATTCTTAAACGAAATGATATCCGGTTTATCAATCTACAGTTTTCAGATATTGTTGGTGTGACAAAGCAGGTGACGATTCCAGTTGCCCATTGGGGAGAAGCCATTGAACAGGGGGTTTGGTTTGATGGCAGTTCGATTGAGGGCTTTGCTCGGATTGCAGAGAGCGATATGTATCTTGTGCCCGATTTGAACACGTTTTCGCCCATCCCTTGGGAAATGGAGCTATCAACAGCCCGTGTTATTTGCGATATATACACAACCAATGGACACCCTTTTGAAGGCGATCCGCGATATATCCTCAAACGTCAGCTTAAACGGGCAGCATCAATGGGGTTTACCTATAAGGTGGGGCCTGAGTTGGAATTTTTTCTCTTCAAACGCCAACCAGATGGCAAAATCCTACCACTGACTCCACACGATAAGGCGGGCTATTTTGATATTAGCACGGATCTCGCCCACAATGTGCGTCGCCAAATGGTTGATGCATTGCAAGGACTAGGGATCAAGGTCGAGGCATCGCATCATGAGGTTGCCAATGGGCAGAGCGAGATCGACTTTCGCTATGATCATGCGCTGGTCACGGCAGACAACGCCATTACATTCCGTCTTACGCTCAAGTCTGTGGCACAGAAAAATGGTCTTCACTGCACCTTCATGCCCAAACCGATTGCGGGGGTTAATGGGTCCGGTATGCATGTTCACCAAAGTTTATGGCACATAGATCAAGATGAGACGGCCATGCATGATGAAGAAAATGAATATGGGCTGAGTGATTCAGCACTCCATTTTATTGCGGGTCAGCTTATGCATGCCAAGGCGATGACACCGATTCTTGCACCATTGGTCAACAGCTATAAACGCTTGGTGCCGGGCTATGAAGCCCCTGTTTATTTATCGTGGGGGCGTACCAACCGCAGCGCATTGATTCGCATTCCACGCATTCGACAAGGGCGGCAGCAGAGTACGCGTTGTGAGCTTCGCTGCCCAGACCCCAGTGCCAATCCGTATTTGGCCTTTGCCGTTATGCTGGCGGCAGGGTTGGATGGCATCGAACGTAAATTATCACCACCAAGTCCGTCTGAGGAAGACCTCTATCAAGTTGATGTTGTCCGCGCCGGATTAGATATTTTGCCTGCGAATTTAGGTGCGGCAGTCGAGGAGTTGCGCAAGAATGAAGTCATCCAAAGTGCGCTGGGACAGCATGTCTATGAGCGCTATGCAGATGCAAAAACACAAGAGTGGCTAGAATATAATCGCTATGTAACTGGTTGGGAGTTAGAGCGTTACTTGACGATTTATTAAACGATGAAGTATTGAAGCGGGTGAGCGGGGTAGCGTTGAAGCGGGTAAACGGGGTAGCGTTGAAGCGGGCGAGCGGGGTAGCGTTGAAGCATTGAAACGGGTGAACGGGGTAGCGTTGAAGCATCGTTCTATCGTTCCACCGTTCCACCGTTCCTCCGTTCCACCGTTCCTCCGTTCCACCGTTCCACCGTTCCTCCGTTCCACCGTTCCTCCGTTCCACCGTTCCACCGTTCCACCGTTCCACCGTTCCTCCGTTCCTCCGTTCCTCCGTTCCTCCGTTCCTCCGTTCCTCCGTTCCTCCGTTCCATCGTTCCATCGTTCAATCGTTCCATTGCTCAATCGCCGCTTCACTAGAGTCATACATTTCAAAGACCATATCCAATTTCATCATCTGCATGACCCTTTTAACCGTTTTTGCTTGGGGCCATATCATGCGGATTTTTGCGCCTAGTTGTCTGGCTCGGCGCATTACACCGACTAAAACGGAAATTCCGGCACTATCAATAAAGGGTGTCTCACTAAGATTGATCACGAGTTTACGCCAACCACTGTCCATTAACTCAGAAATCGCTTTATCAAACTTCGTCGCTGTAAACGAGTCAATTCGGCTTGTTGGGCTAATTTCAACCACGTTGTCGTTTGGTGAGATGACAGGGTTGGTTGTAGGATTTTCGTTCTGATTTTCCTTCTGTGAATGATCATTTTTATCATGATGACGCTCATATTCAGTTACCCGAAAATTCATTAGATCCTCTTTATAATTTTATGATT
>JBCCFC010001127.1:0-4485 GCA_039029935.1 Chloroflexota bacterium | reverse complement strand
CCCTTTTGAAAATGCAGCCATGATTGTGCTTTCCTTATATTTATATCAGTGTTTAAGTATCAGTAGAATAGGCCTAGCTACCAGCCAGACAACCAGAACTCGCGCACTCGATTTCCGGCGAAAACTGGTGGCCGTTGACCTGCCCAGTTGATAGCGATGACCGCAATTCTAATTTTCAAAACTGCGGTTATAAAATAGTGGAACTCCGTTACCTAAATCTATTACAAATTAGGGAACGGAGTATTGAACTGTTGATCTTATCTATTTTCACTATGGTTCTATATTCGTGGGTAAAATATAAAAGGATGGATGGTACTCCTCTATTTTTTTGTCTCCATAGTGATTATTTGTATAATATAATTCCTCCCCTCGTCTCAGTTGAACGATTCGTCTGAGTTTTTTCCTAGTTGGGATGCTTACACCGAAATCAGGCAGTGGAGGGGATTTGTCATATACCTCACCAGCATCATATGGTAAAATATTACCATTATTATCCCATCTCTTTCCAGCGTAACCTCCCTTTCGTCCATCTAAATCGATTAAACCATCCAAAATTGCCTCAATTTCATATGATGACATATTTGTAAAATCGATTGGAACTACCTCATCTAGTGGGACAATCTCGGTTGCAGACTCCCATGGCCCATTTCTTGCATGATATGCCTGCCGCCATGCTGCCTCATTATGAGCTGATAATCTAGGCTGACTACTTGCTGGTACACCCCTTGAAACACCTGATGTGTTTGGAGAAGATGCCCCATGTGCGGTTAATGGTGAGTTATTAGTGTTTGAGCTATTGGTTGAGACTCGGCTACCCTGCGTTGCTGTACTACTTTGAGTTAGTACACTACTTTGGTTTGTTGTGCTACGTTGGGTTGCCGTAGAAGAGGAGCTAACCCTCGAAGAGTTACTTATACTGACACCACTAATGGGAGCCGCAGTTGGTCCTGAACAATCTGTAGCCTGATTATTTCGATACTGTTTACAATGCCCTGTCGGATCATTGAATTTGAGAGGATTCCCAGCAACATACATGTACCGATTATAATCAAAAACATTCGTCTCATCCGGCACAATAGAATCGGGCGAAATAAACAACCCTATCTCCGGGTCATAATACCGCGCCCGATAATACATCAACCCCGTACCATCCACCTTCTGCCCGGTATATGTGAAATCGGTCGGCAAATCACCACCACTGCGCACACCACCAAAGGCATAGTAGCGCTGCTCGCTGGTGTCATCGCCATCCTCTTGGTCCGTAATCGTGACGCTGGTGCTGCCCAAGTGGTCGCCGTGTAAATAGGTGAACTCGTCACTACGCTTCATGGCAATACGCTGGCCGTTGAAGGTGTAGTACTTGGTGATGACCGTTTTATAGGTTGTGTTGGATGCAGCGTTGACGGACGAACGGGTATCACTCGTGACAGGCTCGTTTGCCATCACCAGCGGCATGTAGACCTCTGTCTGGCTGGATGATGAGCCTGTATCCACACTGCTTCTTGCCCCTTGAGTAACTGCCCCATCCATAGTATGGTGGATCAATGGCATGAAAACCGTTTGCGATATCACGTTGAGCGCAGTTGCACCTCTGGATGTTGTGGAAAGGTTATTTACTGGTGTACAACCGAGAGCCGTACATACTTGACCGATATTTGTAATAAGATTACGTGTTGCGGTCGGACGAGGGGTCAAGGTAGAAGTCGGTCGCAGTGTTGCAGGGGGGGAGGTAGGGCGTCGTGTAAAGGTCGCGGTTGGACGTGGCGTAGAGGTTGGACGCCGCGTAAAGGTCGCGGTTGGACGTGGCGTAGAGGTTGGACGCCGTGTAAAGGTTGCTGTCGGGCGCGGTGTCGCTGTGGGTGGACGCCGCGTAAAGGTTGATGTCGGGCGCGGTGTCGCTGTGGGTGGACGCCGCGTAAAGGTTGATGTCGGGCGTGGTGTCGCTGTGGGTGGACGCCGCGTAAAGGTTGATGTTGGGCGTGGTGTCGCTGTGGGCGGACGCCGCGTAAAGGTTGACGTTGGGCGCGGTGTGGCCGTAGGGGGACGCCGCGTAAAGGTTGACGTTGGGCGCGGTGTCGCTGTAGGCGGACGCCGTGTAAAGGTTGACGTCGGACGCGGTGTCGCTGTGGGTCTACGTGTCGGCGTATTTGTGGCCGTAGGTCTAGGCGTATTTGTTGCTGTGGGGGTCGGTGTAATAATGTGAATTGCCACTTCATAGACATCATTAACATAATGAGTTATCTGTGAGCTACTACTTTTTTGTACACGGATGCCATCTGAGTTATAGACATACCGCTCACTAATCTCATTTCCTGCGACGTGGGCAAGCCGATTCTCGGCATTCCACGTCAGGGTTAATGGATTGTCCCCACCAGTGCGCGACGTCAGGTTGCCGTTGTTGTCATAGTCATAGTTAACACCGTTCACTTCCTCTACGGCATGAGGATGATTGGCATGGTATGTATAGGTATTGCCCTCTGTGGCAAAGCTTCTGATATTGCCGGATGGCATCCATGCAAATGATTGTCCATAGGCAGAGGTCAAACGATTCTGATTATCATACGCAAAGGACTGAGTAGGACCATTGAGCGGGTCGATAATGCTGTTAATATTTCCCTGTTTATCATAGGTGTAGGATAAATTTAAATAGGTGGCGTTCCCTTGAGCCACAAGGATATTTTGTAAGAAACCACCATTGGTCTGGGTTACCCAAGGATAGTATTGATATTTCTGCACGATGGGGTTGGTTTCGGATATCGCTGGCAAGGACATCTCTACAAGCCGACCCGCTTCATCATAGTTCACATTGTTGACCAAAACAGTCTGCTGGCTGCCCACTTGCGAGATCAAGGTTTCCTGTAACCCCATGCTATTATAGGTGGCTAAAACCCGCTCTCCGTCAGGATGGATGGTTGTAACAAGGCGATTGTACTCATCATAACCATAAGATGTTGTAAAATGCTCATCACTGTTTGTGGTGATATTGGGCATAGTCACCCTTTCATTCTGCAACAACCCCAGCGCATTATAGGTCAGGTGCTTGGCATAGCGATTATCGCTGTATTGAACACTTGTCAACTGTCCTTGGCCACCACTATTCTGTGCATCATCATAGGTATAGTTGATGGTATAGCTGGGGCTATCACCATACGCCGAGAAACGCTTCTCATAGAGCCGTCCCAAACGGTCGTAGCCTAAATGGGTTTGAACATCTCGTGCGTCAAGCTGGCTGGTAAGATTGCCAAAATGGTCATAATTGTAGTACCAAAGCCCCATATCAACATCATTCATGCCCGTTTTGCGCCCAAGCAGATCATACGTCATATAGGTGTTCCCTGCACCATCAGCGTGGACCACGCTCTCCAAATGACCCATCATGTCATGGTTGAGTGTAACTGTCCCTGCCTCGACCCAACGTGAACCGCTTGGCTCATAATTACGCACACGATGCAGATTGCCCAACGCATCGGTTTCAGTCCACTTAATCACCTTGCCATCTCGGATAACAGAGGTCGCAAAGCCTGCATAGTGAATCGATGTCTGTACATAGTTGGGGGCGGTTTCAAGAATCGGACGACTCAGGCTGTCATAGCTTGTTTGGCGATACCTATCACGCCAGTCATAGGTGTTGACGTCTGTCCAGATACGCTCAGTATCGGTTGTACGGTCTTTGGCGACTGGAACCGATACATGTGTTTGACGCCCCAAACTATCATACTTATAGTAGGTATCCACCTCTGGATGCCGTGCGCCTGTACCACAACCATCAATTGCGATCTGCCACCCTTGTGCGGGGTGCTGTTCGGCCACCAACTGCCCCAAGCCATTATAGTGTTTGCGTACAAAGTTGCCTTCGCAACGTGGTGACTGCCATTCTGAGACAACATAGGTCTTGCGGTTGCCGCGTTCGCTCTCTTCCTGCTTAAAATAGTTCGGCTCAAAGTACTCATAGACGGTAAAAATATTGGGATTAGCCGCATTGGTGCGTCGGATAGGTCGTCCAAAACTATCGGTGGTCTGTACTGTACAAAGTCCGTTACTACCACAGTGTCGTGCCATGCTCCCCCAAACCCCATGTGTGGTGTCATGATAACCACTGCTGACCCCGTAGTAGTCTGCTTCCTCATAATAGCTACTGTTGTTGACATTGGTCTGTTTGGTGGGGAAGAGTTGATAAACGTCATCATAGCGAATTGCGGTACCTTGTTGCTCTCCATTGTTTTGACCCAATACAACACTCTTGGTTAGATTCCCCTTTCCATCATAGGTCATGTGGCTGACCAGCCACTCTGGGCTACGGTCGGGTGTATTGTGATTGACATCCATGTCCGTGGCGGTACAGGTATTGATGGCCTGTGCGGTTTTGGCAACCAAGCCTTTCTCTGGTGGATTGTAATATTGACTGCTGGTCGCATCATAGATGGTGCGTGTATCGCTGTGGCATTGGTCATTGCCATCTACGACGACCACGCGCGCGGGCAGATG
>JBCCFC010001126.1:0-4485 GCA_039029935.1 Chloroflexota bacterium | reverse complement strand
TTTTTTCATTATTATGACACCCTACCCTAGCTTTTTCTCAAAATCCACCCACGCTGGCTTTGGTTTAAAACCGAGTGCTATGTTTAGATCATACATCGGATTATTTTCTTCGTTATCGGTTTCAATGTATTTGGCTCCGACACCCTGTGTATACACAAAGGTCCTGAGTTTGAGCGCAGTGGCGATACCCCGACGACGATAGGTGTTGAGTGTACCTGTCACACCGACGTGGACCTTTTCTGTATTCGCTGAGTCCGCCCAGATGGTACTCATCCCGACATAATCGAGTGCCCCATTCACTGGGTCAACGGCGATAAACCAACCGTCAGGGCGAAAACGTGCTGACTTGAACTTCTTATCAAACTGCTCCATGCTTGGCTTGGTCGGCGGGTCAACATAGGGCATATCCTGTTCTAACGCCCACTCCAACTCATAGATTTTTTCTTTCCAGCCAGGATCAACTGACATCAAGTGAGTCAATGTGTGAATTTCAATGCCCTCTGAGGTCACACGCTCCTCTGAACCTGCAAAGCGTGAGAAATCATAGTCCGTCACATCCAACTGCGACACCGGATAGCGCATGACTTGCACATAGCCACGACTTTTCAGAAAGTCAATATATTCGGTCTTATCCTCGCGCGCATCCGCAGTAAATTTCGCTGGCTTGGGATCACGGTCTGCCAAACGTGCAGACACAGTATCAAAGAAGAATGATTCAATGCCATGCCCTTGATAATCAGGGTGAACTGTAACCTCCATAAAATATTTACCCGGCTGGTGTGACCAGTGCGATTCGCCGTAGCCACCGATTGCCACCAACGTTTTTTCGCCAGTGCCATCACTGGGAACGTCAATGTCGATCATGACACCGACGTTGAGATACTTCGGGTCCCGCCTCGCCTCCCACTCTTTCCAATCTTCAACTGTTGCCAGATCATCCGGCCACGCTGCATTATGAAGTGTCACTCCTGCGGCATATCCAGCATCGGTCCGGTCGAAATCACGAATCGTGTACATTACAAACTGCTCCTAATTTTAGCACTTCAGGTGGTCAGCACTTCAGCACTTCAGCGTTTCAAGCTGACTGGCTGACCACTATAATGGCTTCTCAAAATCCACCCACGCGGGCTTTGGCTTAAACCCAAGCATCAGGTTGAGTTGATACATGGGATTGTTCTCCTCATTATCGGTTTCGATGTAGGTGGCACCGATGCCCTGGGTGAAGACAATCGTTCTGAGCTTGAGCGCGGTGGCGATGCCCTTGCGTCGATATTCGCGCAATGTGCCCGTCATGCTCACATACACTTTTTCCTTTTGCGCACGACTCAGATTGATGGTACTCATGCCCACATATTTACCCGGCGCAGCATCGCCCGCATTGGGATCAATCGCCATAAACCACCCATCGCTTGCAAACCGCTCTGACTGAAACCGCTTGGCATATTGTTCAAATGGTTGCGGGGTGATTGGGTCTGGTGTTGGCACATCATTATCTAGAATTGTCTCCAACTCATAGATATGTCGTCGCCAGTCAGGATCAATCTCCATCAGTTCAGTGACAGTGTATATTTTGATCCCATGTGATGCCACCTTTTCATCTATGCCTTCAAAACGAGAGAAGTCATAGTCTGTGACATCTAACTCGGAAATCGGATAGCGCATGGTTTGGACATAGCCCCGGTTTTTGAGGAATTCAACATATTGAGTCTTGTCCTCACGAATGTCACTGACATATTTGACTGGCTTGGGATCACGCTGTTCAAGACGCGCATTGATGGTATTAAAGTAAAGTTCTTCAATGCCCTGCCACTCATAATCTGGACGGACCATTATGTCGATAAAATACTTGCCGGGTTGGTGCGACCATGCTAATTCTCCATAACCACCGACCGCCACAATCTGTTTTTCCTCTTCTCCAGCCTCGACCACCATACGTTTGTGGAGATACTTGGGGTCGCGGCGGCCATCCCACTCTTTCCAATCTGCAACCGTCTCTGGGTCCTCCGGCCATATTGCATTGTGTATCGCAACCACAACTGCATATTCAGCGTCGGTTGGCTCAAACTCACGGATTGTATACATAACAAACTGCTCCTATTTATTTTTATGGAATTTGATGCTCTATGAAATTATCCATCTTGCATGTGACAGGATTTTGTGAATAATAAGTATGAAGAAACAAAAAACGGCTATGATACAGGACTGTACCATAGCCGTTTGTGTTCAAACTCGAAATGACAGATGTAGATCTTCTACGTGTATATTCTGCCTCTGGAATGAATGGTATACCCTGCATGTCTGCACATAATTGTCTGTTTTGTTGTCGTAAACATGAATATACCCCCTTCCCAAGTTGATGATTGTTTTGATATACCAGCCAGTGTGCTGGTTATGATTTGTTTGTCAACGTGTGATAGTATAGCGTAATTGTACTGTAATGTCAAGCACATTTTTTCGATATTTCGATAGATTTAAAGGAGCAATCAAACCATGACGACCATAACCAACGCGTTTCCAGAGCTAGACCGAGACCGTCAATTTTTTCCCTTGGGTGTTGAAACCCCAGCCAAGCTAACGCAAAGCCAAGTGGAACACTACAACGCAAAGGGCTATATCATGCCGCTGGATGTCTTTAGCGAAAGCGAGATTGGCGACATCCGCACCTATTTTGATGACCTGCTGCCCAAAGCACTCGATGCTGGCTGGAACAGCTACGAAATCACCAACTGGCACAAGACCTGTGCGGGTATCTGGGATATTGTCAACACTGACCGCATCCTTGACTATGTACAGGATTTGCTGGGCGACACGCTGATTCTGCGTCACAGCCATTTTTTTGCCAAACTGCCCGGAGATGGCAAACGCGTAAGCTGGCATCAGGACGCCTCCTATTGGCCGCTGACACCGAGCAAAGTGGTCAGTGCATGGCTAGCGATTGATGATGTAGATATCGAGAATGGAGCCATGCAGGTCATTCCGGGGTCACATCTCAATGCGCAGGTGGCCTTTGAGCGAAGCAGTGAAGAAGAGCAAAATGTGTTGAACCAAACCGTGAAGAATCCAGAGGACTACGGCGACTCACCTGTTGCCTTTGAACTCAAAGCTGGGCAAATCTCGCTGCATTCGGATTGGCTGCTACATGGCTCTGAGCCAAACAACTCCAATCGACGGCGATGTGGGCTGGCCCTGCGCTATCTTTCATCTGATGTACGCGCCTATAATGGCTGGAATGCGCATTCAGTTGTGTGTCGTGGCAGTGAACCGACGGGACATTGGGCCAATCATCCACGACCGGATGGAGAGGTGATTCCTGTGAAAACCGCTGACTTAGTTATGTAAAAGGAGACGTTCATGAACACAGCGCCATTAACGGCAGAACAAGTCAACACATTCCAAACCCAAGGCTACATCAAGATTCCCAATCTGATCACCGCTACACAAGCCGACGAGGTGCGCGACGACTATGACAAGGCGTTAACGGGCGAAATCCCTGTGCCTGCATCGGGGAGCAACCACATCGAAGGGCGTATGATTCAACTAGTCAACCCTTCGCAGTACATCACCCACTGGCGTACCCATGCCTACTTTCTGAATGCGCTGGCTGTTGCTCGGCAACTCATTGGCGAAAAGGCCGAACTCGCCTATGACCAAATCATCTTCAAGCCAGAGCATCATCCCGCCGAGACACCTTGGCATCAAGATTCTGGTTACTGGCGACGGTCACGCGGGTCAGACAATGCGGTCACATGCTGGCTGGCGTTGTCACCCGTGTGGAGAGAGAATGGAGCCATGCAGTTTATTCCTGGTAGTCATCTGGGCGATATTCAAGATCATTACAGTGTGGCGCATCGCTCGGAAATCAACGACGCACTGGAAACCAAAGTAGATGAGAGTAAGGCTGTCGTGATCCCGATGCAGCCCGGAGATGCGACCTTTCACCACTGTCGTATGTTGCACTACACAGGTGGTAATTTTACGGATACGCCACGCTATGGACTAGCGACACATTTCTTTGGTGCGTGAATATGGTGAAAAAATAGAAAATGCTGAAGTTCTTTGATCTTCATTGATAAGAGGTATCACCGTTACGATAAACGATCCTCTCACCATTTGACGAAGATCCCTTTTTTGTTATACTTGTCTTTGAAAATAGCAGGTGTGATATTATTAAAAGATGAGGAGCATGACAATGGACTTGGTACTACAAACTGAATCCCCCCCTTTGACGCGAGATAAAACGGGTGCAATTCGTATCGGCAGTTCTCGTGTCCTACTAGAATTGGTCATACGTGCCTTTCAAGATGGGGCCACACCCGAGACAATTACGCAACGCTACTCGACAGTTACCTTGGCCGAAATCTATAGTGTGATTGCATACTACCTACGTCATCGTGAAGAGATTGACTTATATATGATTGAGCGTGAAAGAAAAGCTGCCGAGGTTCGTAGGCGTATTGAACAACTGGACGAAGAACCTGAGTATGA
>JBCCFC010001125.1:0-4486 GCA_039029935.1 Chloroflexota bacterium | reverse complement strand
GGCCGCCCTCGCTTCGAGTGGTCTGTGCGGGGATGCCAAGGGCTCTCCGGCGCCGCCAAAACGGCAGAAAACGGCGCGGACCGAAGATAAAGGGAATATGAAGGCGGCCGCAGATCTGCGGCCGGTTTTCGTGCGTATTGATTAGTCGGGCCATTGCGCCCGGCCACAGGGGACAAGAGCAGTCATGAAGTCGCGCTACTCGATCTTCAGCTTGATGCGCAACGCCTTGAGCTATCACGAGAAATGGCCGGAGGCCTGGCGCAGTCCGGAGCCGAAATCTTCCTACGACGTAGTGATCGTAGGCGGCGGCGGCCACGGGCTGGCGACCGCCTACTACCTGGCGAAGCTCCACGGAATCCGCAACGTCGCGGTGATCGAGCGCGGCTGGCTGGGCGGCGGCAACACCGGCCGCAACACCACCATCGTGCGCTCCAACTACCTCTGGGACGAAAGCGCGGCGCTCTACGAGCACGCTCTGAAGCTCTGGGAGGGCCTGAGCCAGGACCTGAACTACAACGTCATGTTCAGCCAGCGCGGCGTCCTCAACCTCGCCCATAACCAGCATGACCTGCGCGAACTCTCCCGCCGGATCAACGCCAACCGGCTGAACGGCGTGGATTCCGAGTTCCTCAATCCGCGTTTTACTGACATGCCCCTAAATACTCAACTTTGATGTGACTGACCGATGCATAACTATTCGTACTCTGGACAATGGTCTCAAAACCATAGCCACCTGTTTGCTGTCCATGCCAACAAAACGTGTAGCTGGCGGGTAAATTGACATCATAGCGACCAAAGCCAAAGAGTTGACTGGTGTGACCATAGTCGGTTGCGCCAATGCGGACATGCCCTGTGCCGCTGACTGTGACACGGTATTCACCCGGAATGATGTAGGAGTAGTCGTTATTTCGACAGAACGGCCCGTAGACCATGCGATGGTTGGCTGGGCAATTGGCAAAGTTGCACTCCGAGTCAAAGCCGCTACAGAAGTATGGATTTTGTCCGCGTCGATTGTTATGTGGGCTATCATCAAAGAGCAACGTATAGCCTTGTGTTGGGTAATGCGGTGCTGTCGAAACATGGTTGGCGATACGGGTCCACGTCACTCTGGCCGCTGCGCCCAGTGTGTGTTCATAGTACTCCACTCGCAAATCATGGTGTCCCTCGGTAATGGTCACATCTACTGTGAATTGGCTGGCTCGGTTGTCGGTCCATTGATCCAGAATCAAGTGATTATCCACCCACACACGCATCCCATCATCGGTCAACATGTTAAAGCGATAGACACCTGCACTAAAATACATCGAACGCGTCCAGCGCACGGAAAAATTGTCGATGGGAATCCCAGCAACTGGGCTACCTGTGCCCCATGAAAAGTCAATGGTGTGGTCTTGGCGTATAAAGGTTGGTGAACCAGATAGGTGACGGTTGGCATAATACTCACCCCGCCATGCGGAATGTGGCGTTATGTGCTGTGGTGCTGTGTATTGCGGTACTGTATATTGGGGAGATTGTGATACTGGCCTCGAATACTCAAACGTGGCTGTGGCTTCATGTGAGAAATTACTGGTTGCCACCAAGATGGAAATTCGACCCGTTTGAATGACGCGTCCATCCGGCCATGTACCAGGCATGGCAAAGCTGCCGCTGTAACAGCCATGCGCATTCGTTTGCACACTGATATAGCTTGTGGGTTGTGCATACCCGCCATGTCGTCCGGCTATACCAGCGAGATGGACATTGAGAGTTGTGTGGGCAGGAAACCCGCAGCCACTCAATGCGATGTGGGTTCCTTGTGTGCCATGTGTTGGGTTGATGTGTAGTGATGGAGCAGCAGGGACGGGCGTTGGTGTCGGTGCGGGTGCTGAAACCGATGGGAAATAACGAAAGATGGCACTGGCTTCATGGTTAAAATTGTCTGTGGCGACGATTAGTAAGATACGATGATCACGGATTGCAGAACCATCCGGCCACGCCGCTGGAATAGAAAAATGCAGTGTATAGCGACCCAAATGGTCCGTTTGTGCGCTTGCGTATCGCACTGAGCCACCGGACCCCACTTGTCCATCAAACTTTGCCAAATAGAGATGAACATGCGTGTAGGCGGGAAAGCCACTGCCGGAGATGGCTGTCGATGTATGCGCACCGCCACTGGTGGGTGACACCTGTGCCGTTGGGACGGATGACGTTGATGGTGGTGGGGCAGGTGTGCTGGCAACATAGTCAAAGGTGGCGTTTGCAGTCACGCTAAAATCACGGGTAGCGACCAACAGTGCCAGTTGCCCCGTTGCGATGGGTGTGCCATCGAGCCATGTCGATGGCATGGTATAGTCAATACGATAGGAGCCATCGGCTGTGGTTGTGGCCGAGGCATAGGCAGCAGATGAGCGCGGTGAGCGCGCTCTGCCAGCGACACCTGCAAGATGCAGGTTGACCGTTGTGTGCGCAGGAAAGCCACCACCCCAGATAATCACTGATGTGCCTGCTGTGCCAGAGCTGGGCTGTACAAGCGTGTATGCGGATGTAGATGACGTGTGTGATGCTAGCTCTACACGCACATCACTTTTTTCAGTCATGCGCGCATCTGTACGCACCATGTCTGCTTTTGCGTGAACAACGGAGGGAAACAAAATAATCGAACAACTGACAATCAGCAGTGTTCCCAACACCCCTTTAACTGCGGAAAATGGCATCGGTGCATATTGTCTTCTCCAACAAAATGAAAAATAGTTGATCATAGTGTCACTTCCTTTTTCTACCGACCAAAAACTCTCTGGTCGTGTGAAAGGCTTTGTGTTAGCTAGTCAGCACTTCAGCACTTCAGCATTTCAGCATTTCCGCGGTCAGGCTGACAAGCTGACAAGCTGACTAGCTGACAAGCTGACACAAAGTTATCCCCATTCTAGGGAATAAACGTCACACTATCCGTAACCGTGCCATTGTTCATAAAATCGCCATGCGAGACATCCAATGTGCCTGCACCAGTAAACTGACCGTCCGCTTGATTTTCAAAGTCGCCATCGACATCCACAATCGCACCGCTGCTGATGTCAATGGTTCCGCTGTTGGTCCATGCTTCACGAAGACGGAGTGTCCCTGCTTGGACATTGATCGCCCCTGTATTGCTCACGGTGTTAAAGATGCTGGTCATAAGCGACCCGCTCTTGGTATAGGTTCCGTTGTTGTTAAAGAACCCTGGCGAGCTATATAAGTGATGAAAGCGTAATGCAGTGAATAGCGGCCCGTGTCGCAACTCTGAACATAATGAGACTCTCCTTGTGTGTCTGTTGAAACATGGAGACAATGATGAATATGATGCCCCGCTGATTGACCAGATTGACAACATTGAAGAGGCCAAGAAAATTCAAAAAGTGATGAAGGCGTTCTATGGGGTTATTAAGGCAATGGACCGCTATATCCGCTTTGTACTGATTACAGGTGTCAGCAAGTTTACGCGTGTTAGCATTTTTTCCGAACTCAATCACCTCACAGAATTGACCATGCTCACCATGTTTGGCACTGCATTAGGCTTAACTGAACAGGAGTTGCGCGATAACTTAGCTGAACATATTACAGAGTTTGCTACCCAATCAGATATGACCGATGAAGAACTGCTTGCTAAGATTCGGTTTTGGTACAATGGCTTCTGTTTTGCATCAAATGCAGAGAATGTCTATAACCCCTTTTCGACAATGCAACTCTTCCATAATCGACAGTTTAAGGACTATTGGTTCAAGAGTGGCACACCGACCTTTTTGATTAAACTGATTCAGGCTGGCGGGTTAGACATTGAAGAACTAGATGAGTTGAGGCAATCCGAGGAATCGTTTGATTCCTTTGATATCGAGCGACTGTCGCTGATTGCCCTATTATTCCAAACGGGTTATCTGACCATCAAGGGCTATGACGAAGAGAGTATGGAATATTTGCTCGATTTTCCCAATCATGAGGTCAGAAAGGCGTTTTTATCCCATCTATTAGATATGTTTAGCTATTTAACGCCAGGATATAGCAAAAGCACAATCTGGAAGATGATACGCGCCATCCGTAAAGATGATCTCCATACATTCTTCGGTACACTACAGTCCTTCTTTGCTGACATTGACTACAACCTGCACCTGAACAACGAAAAATATTACCACTCCATTTTCTTTGCCGCCTTCAAGCTCATGGGGTTGGACATTAACGCCGAGGTCACCAGCAATGTAGGGCGCATTGATGCGGTTATCACACTGGATGACCACATCTACATCTTTGAGTTCAAGTTTAACAAAACTGCACAGGATGCGCTCAACCAGATTCACACAAAGCAGTATTACCAAAGATATCTGTCACATGGCAAGCCGATTACGCTGATCGGAGCCAATTTTAGCCAATCGGCGAAGGGCGTGGAGGATTGGGTTAGCGAACGGTTCAAATAAACAGCAGCATGAAAGCTGTGTCTGCGTTAGAATAAGCGACAAACTTCTTGCAGACGTTGATGATT
>JBCCFC010001124.1:0-4500 GCA_039029935.1 Chloroflexota bacterium | reverse complement strand
TTTTGCCTGATAAGGTATTATCCCCATAAGGAACGGATATCTGACGATCTAAGAAGGTCCGATAAGCTGCTTGATTAAAGTTGATCATCAACAATAATGGTCCGATAAAATTGACAATTAGCTCGGTTTCATTCCAATCATAGACCCTTTCTAATAACTCTTCCTGAAGTTGTTGCAGCCTCTTTTCCTCTGTATCGGACGGTGCCGTTTGAATTGTCATTAAATCATCTAGAAACCTACTTTCTTTCACTTGCTGAATTTGGAATTCTCTTTCGACCTCAACAATCTTCCAATAAGAAAATGATTTCATTGCCATCGTGAAAATTCGCCTCCTAATACGTAACAGCCTACATCCCAAATGTTGTCAAATTTTATAGTTTATGCTATTGTACCCCTATATTGCGTAATTTGCCCCTTTAGCTCAAGTGGACAGAGCATTCGCCTCCTAAGCGAGTGATCCGGGTTCGAGTCCTGGAAGGGGCACTGTGTGGGGTATGAGGTGATCATACCCCGCTTTTTTTGTAGGCCAGTAACGGTAAGTCAGTAATCGGCATTCGGTAGAGCAGTAATCAGCAACTGAATACCGACCCACTGAATACTGAATACCGACTTACCATTCACTGTGGCATCTTCTCCGTTGCAATGTCCCTGAGCAGCGGATTTTGCCGATCACGTCCAGACATATCCGGTGCGGTGATGCCTAAGTCGCTCAAGCCCCATGCAACATTGAGCTGCGGGTCATTCCACGCCACGCCATGCTCGTCACCGCCATCATAATAGTTATCAACAATATAAAATAGGGTGGCGTCTGTGACAGCTACAAAGCCATGTGCAACACCAACGGGGATGAAGACACCCATTGAGTTGGTATCACCAATTTCGATCACCTCACTTGCCATGTAGGTCGGCGATGCGGGACGGATGTCGGCCAACCCTACGCGTAGTGTGCCTTGAGTAACATACCAATAATCCACTTGATGGAAATGGTAGTGTAGCCCGCGTAATACACCAGCCCCGCTACTGCTGCGATTGGTCTGGACAATCTCCCAGCTACGTTGTGGAAACCATTCTTTGCGAAATGTTTCGCTAAAAAAACCGCGTTCATCTTCAAATTTACGAAGCGGTGCAAACTGGACGCCTTGAATTTTTTCGGAATCAATAATGGTTGACATGGTTATGAACTGATCACACTCTCTAATGAATTGAGTAATTTCTGGATAGATGCTGCTTTGAGTCGGTTGGCCGCACGGTTGACAATTAACACGGCCTGACTGTGCATAACCGTTTGAATCTCAACCAAGCCATTGGCATTTAGTGTGGAGCCTGTTTCCACAATATCCACAATCATGTCTGCCAGCCCAACAAGCGGACTGAGCTCCACCGATCCTTTTAAATAGATGACTTCTGCATTAATCCCTTGGCGTTGGAAGAATTCGGCTGTTTGTTTGGGATACGAGGTGGCAACACGGGGATAGGTTGCATAGCGTAGTGGTGTGTTTAAACTATCAGGAAAACCACAAAGGCTCAGACGGCACTGTCCAATGGGCAGCAGCAACGGCTCAAAGACATTCCGATCCGACTCGCGCAGCGCATTTAACCCACACACACCAATATCCGCTGCTCCATACTCGACATAGGTTGCGACGTCAGATGTTCTTGCCATAATGTAATTAAGCGAGTTATCCTCGCTTTCAATAATTAATTTGCGCCCCGCGTCCTGTGTGGGGACAGATATACCCGCCTTGGCAAACAAACCCAATGTACTCTCCATGAGCCGTCCCTTTGGCAACGCCAGCATTAATGGCTCTGATGCATTTTCTATGCCATTTTGTGAAGAAATAGCTTGTTCATCAATAGCAGGACCACTCTGCTTCTCTGTTTGATTATTTGAACGGCTCATGCTTCACCTCCCAACAACTTGCCCAACCCTTCAACTGCATTTGTTGCCGATAGAAATTGTGTCGAGGTGGCACTGTCTCTCCGCATATATGCCTCAAACCCTGCCTGATTATCACTTGACTGGTCGCCTTCGCGCCAGCTAAGTGCGCATTTGGCCCCAGCCTCTTGCGCCGCCTGCCACAGTTGTGCGCGCTGATAGCCTGACACATCGACAACGATACGTAACCCTTGCGCCCGCCATGCCTGCACAATGTCCAAACAGTCAGAACTACCACCCGCATAGACCCACGCATCAACCGGAATCGGTGCAGAAGAAACCGACTCGTTATTTTGTGCGTGCAGTGCCATGATGAGCCGATCCATGCCAAAGGCTGTGCCAATGGCAGGTAAATCTAACCCAAAGCTGCTCAATAGTGTATCATAACGACCACCACTGCCAACGGGCGCACCCATCTTTGGCGCAAAAATCTCAAAGTTTAAACCTGTATAATAGCCAAGGTCGCGAATAGTCGTGAGATCAAGATAGACATAGGAAGCCACGTTGTATTTTTTCAAGACGTCATAGATGGCATGGAGATTGACCAATGCGTTGTGCATCATGCCATTGAGACAGAGCCGGTCCGCCTCGGCGATGACGACATTCGCATCGTAGCCCTTGAGATGCAACAACCCTTCTACCGTCTCACGTTGTTGGGTTCCCAGAGATGTATTGTTCAAGAATTCGCGAATCGCAGCTTGGCTATTGCGTATCAAACCTGTTGTCAACAGCGTTTCTTGTTCTGGTGAGACATTGAGAGCCTTGAGCAGCCCCGTGTAGTAGCTAAAATGCCCCATCACCAACTGGAACTGCGAAAGCCCAATTGCTTGTAGCGCATGAGCCGACATCGCTAAGATTTCAGCATCAGCGTCGGGACCTGCGGCTCCAATAAGTTCGCTGCCTGCCTGCCAGAACTCGCGCCGTGTGTTTGCCTGAATCTGTTCGACATGGCGAAAGATGCTACCCGCATAGCAGAACCGTTGAGGCATAGGACGATCATAGAGCCTTGTACCGACCAAACGCGCAACAGGAATGGTCATATCGGCCCGTAAGGCCAGCATACGCCCATCCCTGTCTAAAAACCGATACATATTTGACCGAATGGCTGCGCTGGCGCGTTCACCAATGGTATCGGCATATTCAAAGCTGGGTGGAATGACGTCATCATAGCCCCAACGCCGAAAGGTTGACAGCAATGATTGTTGAATTTTCCGCCGCTGCCAGGCATCTGTCCAAAAATAATCGGACACCCCTGCCGGAATCTGTGCCGCCGCCGGACGCTGTGGCGGATTTTGATCAAGCATAATGAAAATGCTCCTATGTGTGGAAGGTTGAAGGGTTGAAGGGTTGAAGGGTTGAAGGGTTGAAGAGTTGAAGAGTTGAAGAGTTGAAGAGTTGAAGAATGGTTAATCCACTCACCCCCTCACCCCCCTCACCCTGTCACCTCCTCACCCTGTCACTCCCTCACCCCGTCAACTATTCTCCCTTTTCTTCATCAGTATCAGTCAATACATCGGTTTCGGTGATCTCAGCCGATGCGTCGATTTCTGGGACAGGTTCGACGATGGTCAAGGGCGAGACAAATGCCTCGGTTTCGCTGAGATTGACATCAATGTCGATGGCTTCCACTGGACCAATACTCAGGTCGAGCTTGAGCGTGACTGGAACGGTGACAGTTTGAACGCCTGTGTCGGAAGCGAGCAACATGGTAATGTCTAGCGGAATGTGATGTTCGACACCGCCTTGCAAAAGTTGAATGACAGGACCGCTATCACTCTCGGCCTCTGTTGTCGATGTCTGCTGGCTATAAACAGTGAATCCCAAGATGGTAATTAAGAAAACTGATAAAACTACACTTACCCAAATTTTACGCATATGTATCCCTCAATCTGATTGTTTATTTTAAGGTGCTAAAAAGGTTGAAATTTTGACCTTCTAAGTATATCATTACAGGCCAAACTGCAAAATTTTTATCCAACGAATGGGTTGAATAGAACAAAAGCAAAATCAACAAAGGAAAGTATCGCAGGTTAGCTACCTGCGTCACAGAGAACCAATCTGTGATACTGGTTTATACTTTCCTATTCAATCAAAAAATGTTGAAATCACTCTGTGAAGTCAAACCAAAATTGGACAGAATTTGTTCCACCCTGGGGAGCCTATACACGATTACATAGTAAATCGTAGGAGTTTGAACTATCAAACGCGACTAACTTAGCGTTCAATAACAATATTTATTCCATTCAGGATGTACAACGGATGAATCGACTAAATCATAAAAAACTGCTCCATTCTAAATGGACGGCTGTTCATCCACAAAACAAAGAGAAACATTTTGTGCTCACCCGTATCGTCAAAGACAATACAGGCGTCATCGCAAGTGTGGAAATGCAATCAATTTTGTCAAAAAAGCGACGAATGATTTTGCGGAGCGCATTGGAAGATGATAGCCAGTGGAGCATCGGGTGGCATTGAGTTCTTAGGCCATCCCGCAAAAATAACGATCAGTGGAGTAGGCAGGGGAATCCTCATGAGAGAATCTTTGGGTCCTAATGCCGGATTTC
>JBCCFC010001123.1:0-4501 GCA_039029935.1 Chloroflexota bacterium | reverse complement strand
CCAAGGCGCAATTTGCCTATAGTAACGAAAGCGTAACCTATCAGGGCTACTGGCTGGGCTTTAGCGAAATTGTCGCCGACATCGACTGGCTGGAGACATGGTTGGATCAGCTTAGTGCTGTGACCGCTGAAGATGTTCAACGGGTTGCGCAGACCTATTTTGCCAAGGATAAACAGACTGTCGGCTGGTATGGACCGGAATCCAGCTAAGAACCCACCGATTGCAAATCGGTGTCTAGCGTAGGAAGCACGTTAAAAACGTGCTAGAAACGGGGATAATAAACCACCAACAACAGACTTCCAGTCTGTTTACTATTATAGACGCCGATTTGCAATCGGTGGGCTATTATAGGCGCTGATTTGCAATCGGCGGAAATTGTCAACAACGAGTGTAAAACCACCTCTATTCCTCGTTTATACACATAGAGCGTTTCAATGAGTAAGTAGGAGTTTGAAAATGGCACAAGAACAACAATTACAACAAGGGCAACTGTCTGGAGAGACAACCCATGACTTTTCTCAGTTAGAGACCTATTTACGTGCCAATCTCTTTCGGTCAACTGCGCCAACCATGGAAGAATTGGGCGATTATGTCATGGGTCTACTAACACCAGAGCGCACAAAGGAGGTGGAGCAGTATTTAGTGGATTTTCCAGATCGACAATATGATGTCAACCAAACCAAAGCCTATATGCAGTCTTTGGCATCAGAATTACCACCAGACCCCGTCACAGTCTCATCGCAAAGCATGGTTGAGTCTAGTGGCAATATCCTGAGCAAAGCTGCACAAGGTGTGGCCGATGCGTTTCGGATGCCGAGCTTAAATATGAACATTGCCAACGTTGTCTCTGCACCAATGGCGGTGCGTGATGGTGAAAGCCTGACAGAGACGATGGATGAGCCGTTTTTGTTTGAAGCGGGTGAGATGCAGATTTCACTAAGTGTGACCGATGACATCGAGCAGTCTACGTGTAGGAGTTTGATGGGGTTGGTGCTGGGTGAGATTGACGAAAGTCTTTTCCATTCGCACAAAACTGTATTGAGTGGCGTCGATACACCGCTTGATATAGTTGATCCCCTGTGGACTGCCTATCTATGGCGCACCAACGATAGCGACAAACCTGCCTCTGATGATGAGTTTATCACATCGGTGATGGTGGAAGATGAAAACTTTATGTTGTCAGGGCTGAATCCGGGGACATATCATCTTGTGTTGTCCGAGGATACAGCAAATGTAGAGATTTTGGTCGGGCCTGTGCAGGTGTAATTTGGGAGATGAACTCATTGATTGATGATTTGGAAAGTTTAGATGATCCAGTCGAGCAGCAACAGTTGCTCACTGAGTATATCGAAGCTAGTTCATCTATGTTAGACGCTACGTTTGACACAGATGAACTAGCTGCCAACCTCAAACAGCGCGCTGATCTGCTGTTACGTGCAGGCCATATGCAGCGAGCGGAACAGATGGCTGCACTGCTCACCCATTTGGCAGCGTTGACAGGCAACCAGACCTATCACGCGCTGGGCTTGCGCGCGCAAGCAAATATCGCCTGTATTGGTCATGCCGAGTATGCGCGCACGGTTGCGTTGTGTGATCAAGCTGCGGCAATCTACCGCAGCCATCATCTTGCTGTGGAAGAGGCAACGGCACAGATTATCAAAGTGACGGCGATTGCGCGTGCTGGCGATTTTGAGCGCGCCTTTAAACTTGGAGAGCAGATCCGGCAGGTATTTTATACACATCAACAATGGTATTCATTTGCCTCTATCACAGCCGATATTGCCATTGGACTGGCACGTCAAGGGCGTGATGCGCAGGCACTGGCCCTCTTTGAGGAGGCCGAGGAGTATCTGGATCGTGATGGGGCTGATCATGAAGGCGTTCGGGCATGGATATCGGGCAACAAGGTCGTACAACTGTGCAATCTGGGCAGATTTGACGAAGCGATTCAGGTTGCCCAAGAGACATGGCAGACGCTGGAGCGGTTATCGTTGCATATTCCAGCGGCACGCACACAGCAGGCACTGGCGAATACATATGCCATGTTGGGGCGTTATAACGAGGCGTTGCAACTCTTTGAAAAATCGAGAGATATCTTTGCGTCTGATGATCGTCTGCGTGATGCACTTGTGGTTGATCTGTTTATGAGCGATGTACTGCTCCAGTTGCATAGATATTATGATGTTTTGGATAAAAGTCAGAAGATACATGACGTGTTTGCCGAATTAGAAGCACAGATGGAAATCGCACAGGCTGTTTTGAATGAAGCCATTGCCCATAAAGGCTTATCGCAATTTCAGGAGGCGATGACCTGTTTGACAAAGGCTCGCCAAATGTTTGAGCAATATCAAAGCCCGCAGTGGATGCGTGTTGTTGATCTGGAAATTGCTATCTTGTTGTATATGAGTCAGCAATTTGAACAGAGCCTTATCACGGCATTGTCCTGCCGCCTTGCTTTTCAGCAAGGCGGGCAACGTGCCAAGGAAGCCTATGCCGATTTAATTGCGGCGCGAAGTTATCTAGGCTTGGGGCAATTGGAGCTGGCACAAGCACTCATCGACCGTGTGCTGGAAATTGGCAACGAGCATGACTTGCCATCCATTTTATATCAAAGCTATCATCTTGCAGGGCGCATTGCCGAACAAAAACAAGAAAATCGTGCTGCACAGGCATATTACCGCCAGAGCATTGAACAAATTGAACGGCTTCGTCGTCGCCTCATGGTTGAACTTCGTGTAGATTTTCAACAGGATAAAGATGATATTTATGCCGATATGGTGCGTATTTGCATTGCCCAACAACAGCCACAAGATGGGCTATTATACGCCGAGCGCGCCAAATCAAGAGCCTTGGTGGATTTACTGGCGTATCGGCTCGACTTGAATATCCGTGTGCGTAGTCGGGAGGATATGGTGTTGATTGATGAGCTTGAAGCGCAGCAATCATTGCGAAATCAGCTTTATCGGCGATGGGAAAATGATCAGGCCGCAAAATCAAATATGCCCAAGACTGCGGATGATGCCGCATCGGACGGCAACGGGTCTTATGAACAAGATTATGAGGATAAGACACGTTTGGAGATTCTGCGGCTTGAAAAGCAGATTACGGAGCTTCGGAATAAGTTGCTGATTCGCAACGCCGACTATGCCCGTGATATTGGGCTGCAGCAAGTGCATACCGAACGGATTCAGCCCCATATTCCTGATGAGACGGTTTTAGTCGAGTACTTTGTTGTGCAAAATCAATTATATGTGTTTGTGGTTGATGCAGATTCGACACACGCCTATACCCTATCAGGCACACTGGCGCAGATTCAGCAAACGCTCCAGTTTTTACGTTTGAATATCAATGCTGTCCCCAAACAGTCGGCCAACCGAGCAACAACGTCAATCAAAAATGCACAAAAATTACTGCAAAAATTGTATCGTATCCTGATTGAACCCATTGAATCCCTACTCTCTTCCTACAAACGGTTGATTGTTGTGCCGCATGGTGTCTTGCACTATTTGCCATTTCACTCTCTTTTTGACGGACAACGCTATCTCATTGAACGCTACGAAATCAGTCATTTGCCGGGAGCGAGTATTTTAGGGTATCTACGCAAGTCATCAACGGCCCCAAATCAGCCGTCGTGTGAGCATCGCTTGGGTGCATTTGGGTATTCCAATGATGGCATGTTGCCAAATATTAGCGAAGAAATTGCGACAATTTGCCAATATATATCGGGCGATAGCTTTTTAGAGGAACAGGCCACGATCACACAACTAGAGCAGGTTGTCTCCAGCTATGATATTTTGCATCTGGCGACACATGGTGATTTTCGTCCTGACAATCCACTCTTTTCTGGTTTGACATTGGCGGATGGGCCATTGACAACTTTAAAGATTTTTGGACTACAGTTGTCAGCCTCCTTGGTGACATTGAGTGCCTGCCAAACAGGACGCAGTGTTGTTGGGGCGGGTGATGAACTGCTTGGGTTGACCCGTGCCTTTTTATACGCAGGGGCATCCTCTTTGGTGCTTAGTCTATGGCCTGTCGAGGACCAATCAACAGCGATATTGATGTCCTTATTTTACCAAGCACTGGCGCAAGGGTATACCAAGTCGGCAGCCCTGCGCCAAGCACAACTCCATTTTATTCACGCAGAAGACAAACCATTTCATCGACACCCATATTTTTGGTCACCCTTCTTTTTGGTGGGTGATGCAGACAAACTCTAACCAACCTTTTCTCTATCTCTCATCAAATCCATAGGAGTCAAAAAAATGTATCAGCAAAAGCTATATAGACAAAAATTTATTCTATGCTTAAGCATTCTTTTTTCGACGATTGTGTTAACAATGGTCGTGACAACACAGTCTGCTTGGGCACAAACAACCAACCTAATTGTCCAAGAACATGTCAGTAACCAGCTCCTTCTGACAGGAACCCGTGAAGAGATGCGAACAACCGTTGCACAACTCCAAGAGCGATTACGCCTTGTCAACCCTGCGCTTTCGCT
>JBCCFC010001122.1:0-4511 GCA_039029935.1 Chloroflexota bacterium | reverse complement strand
GTTTTCTTTACATGCGTGTTCAAGAACTGTCTTATGTTGTATTCGGGGATTTTTGTGAATATTCTTTTCTTTTTTACACTAAATCCAAGTCCGAGCCTTCTGGCTGAGCGCCACATCTGTTCTGCGGGAATTGCTGCCATTCTACTGTTCTCCTCACTGAAAAAGATAATCGTTCAACTCTATCCGTCGCATTATATCAATACAAAACAACAGGGTACAGCCGTTTATGACAAAATGAACTATAGCACGTCTACATCTCCTACGCAATGTGTTCGTCTCCCCATTGGGTGCAAATTCATAACAAAAAAAGCCACAAAAATTCTACAGAATCTTTGTGGCTTCAACCATCAACAACAAGACACCCCTATGCTTGCAATCCCCGCAATTCCTCAAACAACGCCGTCTCTTTCTCACTCAGCGCAGTCGGCACAGCAACCGTCAGTTCGGCGTAGAGATCACCCTTTTGCTCAGGGCTTTTGAGTTGGGGCATCCCCAGCCCACGCAGTCGGAAGGTCTTGCCATTTTGTGTCCCCTGTGGGATGGTCAGCACGACGGCTCCATCCAATGTGGGAATCTCAGCTTCACCACCCAACACGGCTGTGTATAGGTCTACAGGAACGATCACACGCAGGTTGTCTCCCTCACGCTTAAACTGGGGATGATCGTCAACCTTAATCACCAGCAGGATATCGCCTTGATTGACATAAGGGTTGCCTGCTGTTGCGCCACTCATGCGCACTTTTGAGCCAGTCTTCACACCCTTGGGTATATTGACTTCAAAGCGCTGTCCATCATCCCCCTGCAAGATGCGTTGGGTTCCGCTGGCCGCTTCTTCCAAAGTCACAGTCACGTTGACTTCCTGTGTGTTGCGTGAACTGCCACGTACTTGGCTGCTGTAGGGGTCAAAGCCAAAGTTGCCGCGTGAGCGTCGTGTACGTGTCCCCGGTGCGCCGCTTGCGCCAAAGAGCGTCTCGAAGAAGCTGGAAAAATCGCCTGCATTGCCAGCACCACCGCTAAACATGCGCTCAAACTCTTCGGGCGACACCGAGCGTGTGCCACCACCGCCGCCACCAAAACCACCAGCCCAGCCACCCCAATCAAAGTCTTCCGGGCGACCACCGCCCCGTTCATACTGCTCCCACTGCGAACCAAAGCGATCATATTTCTGACGCTTATCACTGTCCGAGAGAACCGTATAGGCTTCGTTAATCTCTTTAAACTTTTGCTCTGCGGCTGGATTATCTGGGTTGCGGTCAGGGTGATATTGTTGTGCTAATTTGCGAAATGCTTTCTTAATCTCTTGTTCACTGGCATTGCGGGACACACCAAGCGATTGATAATAATCTTTGTATTCCACAGCGGACTGCCTCCTATTCGCTATCAACGGCGTCTAGCGAGGGGCCAGAACTCTCCATGTTATTCTGTTCAGCATTGTGATCATTTTCTACAGACTGGGCATCATCCGGCTCTTGCTCGACAGCATCCGATGTTTCCGGTACTTTCTGTGTCACAGATTTGCTCACAATCACCCGTGCAGCGCGAATAACATTCTCTTCATGCAGATACCCCGCTTGGATCACCTGTGCCACATGGTCTGGTGGCACCGAATCATCCTCGATCTGCCCCAATGCTTCATGGTACGCAGGATCAAACGGCTGCCCCTTGCTATTTATGCGGCTAATGCCATAACGTTTGAGCGTGTCTAAAAACGCGCGGCGGGTGATATCAATGCTACCCACAAAATCTTTCACGCTCTTATCGTCAAGCGTACTGAGGTGTTGTTCTGAATGTTGGATGGCTAAATCTAAGTGATCGGCCAGTGGCAACATATCCAGCAAGACGCGATTGCGTGCCTCGACGGACTGTCTGGCATAGCGTTGCTCAGTACGCTTACGCGTATTCTCCATCTCAGCCTGCATACGCTGATAACGCTCCTGCCAGCTTGCATCATCGGTTTGGGCTTTCTCTAGTTCCTCAACTCTGCTATCTAGTTCCTCCTGCGCCTGTTTCAACCCAGCTTTCAACATGACCGACTCAGCTTCAAACTGCTTTAAATCGTCGCCCTGTTGACGTAGTGCCTCGTCCTTAATCTGAATTTCAGAATCTTTCTCTTGCAGTGCTTTGACAAGCTGTTCGGACTGAGCATGTAACTCTCGATAGGCAACGGTGAGTTTCTCAAAATCCTCTAAGGTCGGCGGACGTTGACCTGGACGCCGTGAACGGGCACGGACCGGATTTGGTTTTCGGCTTGGTCCAAAAATATCATATGGATCAGACATTACAAACCTCGTTATTATATTTGTTTATCTATGTAAAAACGGGCAAGGCCACTGCTTGCTGCCTCGCCCGTTGATCGTGTTCGGTTGTTTCAATTCGATGGGGCAGTTGGGCGGTGGATTGGTGAGTCAGTATTCGGTAGGTCGGTAGGTCAGTTATCAATCACGGAATACCGACCTACTGATTCACTGAAGACCGAATTATACCTGGCGGAATTCACCCTCAACCACATCATCATCCTCTGGCGCACCACCATTGTTTGACGGTCCAGGACCACCTGCACCACCTGCACCACCTGCACCACCCATACCGTCCATACCACCCATGCCGTCCATGCCACCCATACCAGCAGCACCCTCTGGGCCAGCCTGCTGATACATCTGCTGGGTCAACGCATGGCTGGCCTGTTGCAGTTGCTCGGTCAATGTCGTGATACGAGCCAAGTCGTCACCATCCTTGACACCACGCAACTCCTCAATCGTGTTTTCAATCTGCGCCTTGTCAGACTCAGGCACATTCTCACCCAATTCGCTCAACGCTTTCTCGGTTGCGTAAATCAGGTTGTCAGCGTTGTTACGAGCCTCGGCCAATTCACGCATCTTGCGGTCCTCAGACTCGTGCTGTTTGGCTTCCTGGACCAAGCGATCTACTTCATCCGTAGACAGGTTGGTTGACGCCGTAATCTGGACGCTCTGTTCCTTGCCCGTCGCCTTGTCCTTGGCACTTACATTGAGGATACCGTTGGCATCAATGTCAAATGTCACCTCAATTTGCGGAATACCACGGGGTGCGGGTGGGATGCCATCCAGACGGAAGTTACCCAATGTCTTGTTGCCCTGCGCCATAGAGCGCTCACCCTGCAAGATGTGAATGTCTACCGCTGTCTGGTTGTCAGCCGCTGTGCTGAATGTTTCAGTCTTCTTGGTGGGAATCGTGGTGTTGCGTTGAATCAACACAGTCATCACGCTGCCCAATGTTTCCAAACCCAAGCTCAGAGGTGTTACATCCAGTAGCAACAGATCGCTTACATCACCCGCCAGAACACCCGCCTGAATCGCTGCACCAACCGATACAACTTCATCTGGGTTGACACCACGATGCGCTTCACGACCGGTCAACTTGACGACCAATTCCTGAATCATCGGCATACGGGTTGAACCACCCACCAATACAACCTCATCGAGGCCACTTGCTTCGATGCCAGCATCCTTGAGTGCATCAAAGAATGGTTTGCGACAGCGTTCCACCAAGTCAGCCGTCAACTGCTCAAACTTGCTGCGGCTCAATGTAACGGCCAAGTGCTTTGGTCCTGTGCTGTCCGCCGTGATGAATGGCAGGTTGATTTCGGTTTGCGGTGTTGAAGACAGCTCAATCTTAGCCTTTTCTGCCGCTTCGCGCAAACGCTGCAATGCCTGACGATCCTGACTGAGGTCGATGCCCTGTTCTTTTCTGAACTCTTCGGCCAGCCAATGAACAATACGTTCATCCCAGTCATCACCACCCAAATGGGTGTCACCGTTGGTCGATTTCACCTCGATGATGCCATCGCCAACTTCGAGTACAGAGACATCAAATGTACCGCCACCAAGGTCAAAGACCAAAATTGTCTGGTCGGTTTGTTTATCCAAACCATAGGCAACCGCCGCAGCCGTTGGCTCGTTGATGATACGCAGGACTTCCAAGCCCGCAATCTGACCTGCATCTTTGGTCGCCTGACGTTGGCTGTCGTTGAAGTAGGCAGGTACGGTGATCACCGCTTGCTTGACTTCCTCGCCCAGATATGCCTCAGCGTCACGCTTGAGTTTGCTCAACACCATTGCGCTGATTTCCTGGGGCGTGTATACTTTATTTTTCATCGGGACAGAAACACGGGAGTCTTGGTTGGGTCCCTGAACAATCTCATAGGGAACCATACCACTGGTTTTTTTCGTTGCAGCATCGTCAAAGCGACGACCCATCAAACGCTTTACAGAGAAAACTGTGTTTTCTGGATTGACAACAGCCTGACGTTTGGCTGTGACACCCACAAGACGCTCGCCACCTTTGGCAAAGGCAACAACCGATGGGGTCGTGCGGCTCCCTTCGGCGTTTGCAATCACTGTCGGATCGCCACCTTCCATCACTGCCACAACACTGTTCGTTGTACCAAGATCGATACCAATAATTTTAGCCATAATATTAGTCCATCCTCCTCAAGATACTATTGCTTGCGCTATTTTGTGTGGATATTGTCT
>JBCCFC010001121.1:0-4513 GCA_039029935.1 Chloroflexota bacterium | reverse complement strand
ATTTAGAGACCTCACCCTTAACAATTTTCAATTCCGCATCAGGTAAATAGGTTGACATCCTCGCCTCCTTTGACAATTGATATAATATCAGAAAATATTCAAATTATTTATACGAACTTTTTTCTATTTTATTTCCCAAACATGCACTGTCCCATCTATATATCCAGCCGATAGAAGCGTACCATCAGAAGACCAACCAACGGTGTTCGGCGTAGAGGGGTGAGACAGACTATGTAAGCGTTTTCCATTGATTGTGTTCCAAACATATATTCTGTTGTCGAGCGAAGCAGATGCAAGCTTTTGTCCGCTAGGCGACCAATAGACGGTATGAACATCATCAGAATGTGCATCCAATAGATGCAGCAGGCTACCATCCGCCTTCCAGATGCGGACATGCGTGTCATAGACTGTTCCTGCCCCTGTGGCCACCATATTGCCATCGGGAGACCAACTCACACTCCAGACCTGCTCAAAATGACCTTTTCTAAATCCTTCAAGTAATCGACCTTTGTTCCCATCCCATATACGTAGCTCTTTACGTGATGTCGATGCCAGCACATTACTTTTCGGGTCCCATTGCAGGCTCATCACCGTGCTGCTATGGGCATTGGCATTCAGCATCCAAGGGCCTCTTCGCAAAGATGCAAATAGACGCATCTCTGTCTCGCTCGGCACTGGTGTCTCATGGTCCCATATCCAGACTTCCTTATTTGAACCCGAAGCCAGTTTGCGCCCATCAGAAGACCAACGAAGAGCCGTGACCTCGCCTGAATGAATGGCATTTACGTCATGTATTGATCTTTTCTCTTGATCCCATATCTGGATTACACCATCAACAGACCCGAATGCAAGTATATTATCCGTTGGACTCCAGTCAATCACTCGAATCGAGACCGTATTCGAATAGCTATACACTCGTGTATGCGCGTGGCTATCCCAAATGTACAGTGTTTGGTCTGTGGCTGCGGCTAGATATTTTCCATCAAACGACCAATCAACGGTATGAATCCGTTGGTTCAAGTGGGCATCGAACACGAATTTATCTGTTGATTTATCCCAGACATGGATCGTGCCATCATCTGATCCTAAAGCCAGCCTTATTGGTGATTGCGCTGTTTTCGGTGACCAACTGATGCTATTGATAGATGTCTGATCTGGATTCATCGCCTTAATAGGCGTCATGGAGCTTTGTTCTTCGGGTTCTGTTACAGCCTGAGCTTGTTGACGGGTAAAGTCAAAAGGCAATGCTGCAAGAGGTGTTTGCAATAACGCTGTCAGGGTTTCAATTTCAGGTTGTTTTTCACCCTGATACATGCCCAGAGAACTTCCTACGACAAGTCCACCAATGAGTACGAATATAAGTGGTATAAAGATAGAGCGAGAACGAAATTTACGCGCACGTTGTTTTTGTTGTAGCCTTATTGCTGTCTGCTCTGCTAAGGTGAGATGTGAATAACCTTCTGTATTACTCACAATCGTTGAAGATGTGCTTTTTCTTGGATGCTCTTTGACTGTGGGTGTTTTGGGGGCAGGGTTTACAGGCGAGTCACCTGCCAGTTGAAGTTCCTCAACGGCTTGTGTAACATCTATGGTGTTCTGATTTGTTGCCGTGGGTACAGCAACTGTCGGTACTGGTTCTGTTACGGTTTGAGTGGAGCTACGTACTAGTGCATGTTTCATTTCCTCCACAGTCGCATACCGTTGCGCTGGGTCCATTGCCATCGCCCGTGTAATTACCTGCTCCATCGTTGAGCTAATCTTCGGTTGAACGACCGAGGGGCGTTTCAGGTTATAACCATTTGTACGCATTCCTGCATCTATAGGAACTTCGCCTGTCATCAAGTGGTAAATCGTTGCACCCACTGAGTAAATATCAGAACGTTCATCGGTATGCTGGTTGTCCAGTTGCAAACACTGCTCAGGGGGAGCATAGCCACGTGTATATGCATGTGTGCTGTGAGCCAAGGAACCAGCGATATTTTCTTTCGCAAGACCAAAATCAACGAGGAAGACGCGGTTATCACTTCGGATAAGAATATTCTCTGGCTTAATATCACGATGGATAATCGGTTTGATCACGCCTGTTTCAGGATCACGCCATGAGTGCATAAAATTTAGTGCATCCATCACTTGTAGAATCCATTCTTTGACTTTTTCTTCATTGATTGAATCCGTACCTTGATGATGCATTTCTGCTATTGTTTTGAGATTTTGGCCTTCGATATAGTCCATCACTAAAAATTGACGACCAGTAAACGGTCCATCTTGCTCGATAAATTGATTGGTAACACGTGGAAGATTGCTGTGATGGAGACGTGCCAGTGTAACCGCTTCACGCATGAATTGTGTCTCAGAGGAAGGTAACAATTGTAGATTTTCTTTAATCGCCACAATCGTATCTAAAAGCGCGGAGTCCTTGGCCTTATAAACGGCACCAAATCCACCTCGACCTAGCGTATGCAAAATACGATAGCGACCATTGTTCAGAGTTTGATCAGGCTGTAACGTTATGGACATGACGATTTACCCTGTCATTAAATAATGAGATGTTGCTAAATTACAAATGTAAGTTATTAGAATCAATTATGCCATATAAAATTTTTGGCATCAAGTCCGTTTTACTGATATCGATGTCTTTACTACTTAATACTTGCTTAATAATATCTTTTGTCTTGAAGTTTGTCGTTACATAAGAGGGGTGTTACACAACTCGTTCTAACCACCCCATCGTCGCCTCAAAAATCGCAGGCAAACTCTTATACGACCCAATCTCATGTTCATAGGTACTCCGGCTCCGCAACATGCCCGCCAACTTCGCTGTCTGCTCAGGTTTAAGGGGCATGGGATTCCATCCTATAGACATGTCTAATGAGACGCTCTTGCAGTTGCTTGAGTGTGTCGGGCATCAATAGCCCAATTAGGAATGAGCATAGTCCACTTTTTGGAGATGTCAGTGTGTACCAAGTAGAGGAGCTTGCGAACGGACTTGTCAGTTGGGAAAACAGCCTTGTTCTTGATGACCTTGCGCAATTGTCGGTTGTACCCTTCAAAGGTGAAGGTCGTACAAATGATATGCATAGTCATCTATGGCGCATTCTGGTTGATAGATAAACGTTGAAAACAAAAAAGGACATGGCATTCCATCTCTCAGATGATGCCATGTCCTTTTTTACGTTCAAAGCCAATCTCTTAACACTATTCTTCATCTACCGGAAACACCCGAAACCCCTCATTCGCAAAGCAATAGACCAAAAACATGGACAGGTCTGCGTCCGACGATTTTTGGCGCAACCCTTCGCCATAGCCCTGCACTTGCGCAATATCATCACCAAGTGCTTCAAATGTCTGCAAATCAACATCCTTCTCGCGCATCTTCGTCTTCGAGTAGTACTTAAACTCAAGTATCCAATGCATCCCTGCAAACTGTTGCTCATTTTTGCCGATAAACTCAAGGTCACTCTTGCCTTTGGGGTAGGAGGTTTCGACGTTGAGCAAAAACCAAGGTGGGAAATGACGGGTGCAGAGTTCATAAAAGGTCGTGCGATAGAAATTTTCGTTAACCTGCGCAAAGATGGTTTCGGGCAATTTCAAGATATAGTTTTCCCAGTAGCATCGGAAAAATGCCTCAAAGCTTGGCTGACGCAGAAACGCCTCTACTGCCTCTTTATAGGGGTTAGAGATATTGACGCCATGTAATTTATTAAAGTATTCAATAAAAATTTGATGCATATTGATGTTGGAAAAGGTAAGATAGAGGTAATCTTTGCGTGTTAACAACCCCAGATAGAAAAAGGAGACAGAGAAAAATTCTTATTCAAAGAATTTCTTGACATTATACTGTTGTGCTAGCGAGACTTCATCATAACCAGTAATCTCTTTGGTTGTCAGGTTATCCACAAATGGTCTCGCCTCTTTGGGGTTAACCTCGACCAATCGTTTGGCCCATCCAATATCTGTTTTCAAATTGGAATCGGTCAGGTTTGGGGGAAGCTCTTGATGCTCGGTATAGTAACGCAAAAAATACATTAAGATGGTGGTATTGTAGAGCGGAATATTGCGTCGATCTGATGCAGGACGCACAAAGTGATAGCCATTGTAGTTCGCTTTGAGGATCTCGCCAATCTCATTTTGCGTATGCGCTGTGATCTGATGATCGCGCCAAATCTCATCCAACAGCCAATCGACTTCCTCTTGGGTAAACCCGACCATTGCCTCAAACATTGGGTCTTGCGCAAGAAAGGTGCCAACATTAAAGGCCGAGGCCAAATCATCCATCGTGATTGGCAGGATGCCTGTAATGTACACATTTTCGATATAACCACTTTCTCGTCCCGCTTTGAGCATTTTAAAAAAGGCTTTGAGAAAGCCATCATTCCCTGTCAGTTTATCCAGCTGTCCAGGCTTCAATAACAGGGGTAACCAAGCCATCGGTTTGATTAGAACGATAGGCCTCCGCGACTAGGTGTAAGGCATTAGCACATAAATCATCAATCTGACTGGGTGTGCCGTGACT
>JBCCFC010001120.1:0-4516 GCA_039029935.1 Chloroflexota bacterium | reverse complement strand
TCGAAATCATTTGGCGTTTCATCAAATATCAGTGGTTGCCCTTATCTGCTTACTCTTCTTTCACCAATCTCAAAGCCGAACTCCAACAGGTCCTCGATTCCATTGGCTCTGAATACCAAATTACTTTTGCTTAGGTACTTATGACATTTACACAAAAGCCTTGGAGTTACCCCGATTGGGAAAACTTGAGCTAATCAAGTTGCTATACTTTAGCTTAGATGCAACCGACGTCAAAAAACATCTTGGCGAGGTATGGGCCCGAGAAAATTGAAGATCGCATTTCTGCGTTTGAACGGGGAAAAATCTAGACAGTATCTGTGCCGAATGTCTTTGAGAAAGTAGATAAACTGCGATTCGCCTGATGAAGGCACATAAACCGTGAGGTACAAACCATGACAACAATTACACTGGACGTCCCTGAGTATACGCTTCCCCTACTCAACTCAATCGACAATCAACTTCCGCTGGTTTTAGAATTGGTGCTAAGTCGTCTTGCCCCTGTCTCCACCTTAGCCTATATGGAAACTGTCGCTTTATTTGTGCAGATGACCTCGTCTGAAACCATTGCAAACTTTCGGTTTTCAGGTGATGTGCAGAATCGTATTAGGCTATTCCACAAAATAAATTACCCAACAGGAGTAAGGGAAAGAGGATAAATGTCAACAAACCATTTTTCGAGACGCTCAAAGCGGAGAAAACGATGCTCAAGTTGGGACATCTGGGTCTGAGTGAGTTTGACGCCAGTTTCATAGGTTTTGGAAGCGAGTTCAACAACAGGTTTGGACCCCTTATAGATGAGGGAACGGGCAAAGGCAAGAACAGTCTCAAGAGAATCAAGAAGAGAGCCATTCCAATGTTGTTCAAGAGAACCCCAAACGCGCTCAATGGGATTGTATTTGCTGTGGTAAGGAGGATAATAGGCAAGTTTGATAAGAAGGTTGAAAGAGTCAACAAATGCAGCAATCCGTTTCATAAATTGTGTTCGACGACTGTGGCATTCGGGACCGTTATCCTGGTTAAGAACAAGCGTTGTGACTTGAGGAAAGCGGTCTTTGTTGTTTTGCCAGAAGTCAGTGAGACAATCAACGATAAAGTCACTGGTGACCTTAGAGGTTGTAAAATAAAGAAGTAATTCACCGTATTGTGGTAAATAGAGACCGAAAGGGGTAACTTTCTCATTGCGGTGAAAATCATGATCAAGTGCTTTCACAACAACACGACTAACACCATTTCGACAAAATTCACCAATCTTGATAGTATCTTTCGCATCTAAAGAGATACGTAACATACTATCACTGGCGTCAGCCGTTTGGTTAACTTGATGAAGACGCTCAAAGATAGCATCCGTCTCAGGTATCTTTTTGAGTGGTTTACTCTTTTGCACAGGTTTTACTTTATATCCTAATTGGTTAAGTTTACGGCGAATGGTTTCTGCACTCGGCAACTCTTCTGGTGTGTATCCTTTTTGGATGATTAGTTGCTGATGTACCTCTTCTGCCGTTAACCGGGTATATAATTTTGTTGTATGAAATGTCGGGTCTGTTTGGCTAAAGCTGTCTGCGATTTCCTTGATATCATCGAGTAGGTTTGGCAGATGTTCTTCTGCTCTTTTTCGACCTCTTTTGAAATATTGGTCTACATAGCAGAATTTCCCATGCCATTCATCGAGTGCTTTTTTGACTGTTTTTCGATTCCAGCCTAACTCTTGTTCCGCTTTGCTTGGACTCGCATCCAGTAATTCTGCCACCACTCTCGCCATGTAATTGCGACGGCCATAGCCTGATGGGATTGTCTTTGCCGTTTCTATCAGTACTTTCTTTGTTGCTTCATCCATTTTTACACCCCCACTTTTCTGCGATTTTGGATCGATTTTATTGACTCTCTATTCTATTTTATTCCTTTCTTCTCTCCAAATTTATCGCGGAATTTTGGGTATTTTATTTTGTGGAATAGCCTTACAGATTTGTTGGCACAAAATAAAAATGATGAATTGACTCGCGCAGATGAAGTCGAGCTAGACCGATTAACACAGCTTGAAGGTCAACTGCAAATCCTCAAGGCCAAAGCACTGGTCGCGCTACATCAGCAATCAGGACAGACAGCCGAATAAGGGATGCATTATGACAATCAGCGAATCTCTAGCGTATAAGGGGTGCATTGTGACAATCAGTGAACCTCTACAGCATCGTGTGGTAAATCGTGCAAACAACCAGTGTGAACTATGTCGGAATATACAACTGTTTCCCTAACGCCGCACACAACGGAGCAAAGTGTTTCGTGTTGGTCGTATAAATCATGGCATCCTGTGGTGTCTCCAACGCAATAATAACATCGCCCAATGCCCAACAATTTCTCTGTCCCAGAGCCTGTTGAAACCCACCTTCCATCACGCGTTTTAATGCCGTAAACGCTTTTTCATCTCGTTGGTTTTGTGACATTGCTAAGAGTCTGTGATAAATTGCATCCAATTCGCGCTCGTGCCTTGCCAGAAATTGGTCAAGCGTACATTCGGTTCCACTGGCTCGACAACTCAGCCGATGATGCAGAATATCACCTGGCGGAAAGTCTCTCTGCGATAAGACGCATCCTGCCTCGTCAATGTATGTTCCTTGGGCGTGTATATCAAAATATGTGCCATCGGCTAACTCAACATCAAAGAAGTAGTCATCTAACAACAAGGAGAATTCTTCTAAAAATACGACCAATTCCATTTGCTGTACGTGAGGTTCGTCAAATTCATCTTTAAGTTCGGCTGTCACCAGTTTGCAGCGATCCCGCGAACGAGACGAAAAGTTCCCTTCACCAATCGCCAACCAGCGGTCAATGTCGCTGAGTCGAACAAGTTCAGCAGAGTCCGGTGCATAACGATTGATTAGAGCCTGAAGGTAGTGAATATCTTGCAGTATGCCGCGCTTAAATTCCATGTAAACTGTGGAGGAGGTATAGATACGTTTGTCTTGTAAATTTCGCTGAATTCGCTGACGATGCGCCGCTGTGTAGAGAAGTCGTTCGAGTTGAATGGTTGAATCGAGAAAGAGAGACTGCTGCATTAGATGGCGTTATCCTGTTCGTATAGTTCCACAAGTGCCGGATACCGTTTGTCCATCCGCATCATTGTCTCAATCCCTGCCGCTCGGAATTGTTTGTGCAAAGCCATAATCTCTGTGGATTGAATAAGCTCATTTGTCAATAGGTTCAATAGTTGTTGCAATAATTCGATATGCTGCTCACTCAGCTTTGTCTGCTTCAACCGTCGAAGGACAGTTTTTAGCAACACAACCAGCCTCAGATGATTTCTGGTTGCATGTTCAAAAACATTTAATAGTTGTTTGTTTGCGATGTCAGAGAACTGCTCAAATAACGCTACATGTTCATCCTGTCCAAAGCCAGATAACTGTATTTTATCCAATAAAATGCTCAACTGTGCAATAATCCGTTGTCTTGGGTCAGTTTGAGTCGAGGAGAGACTTTCGCCATTTGCCGCTGTACTTTGCATGAAAAAGGTGATAAAGACATCCATCTGTGTACGAATGTCCTTGGGAACTTCTAATAACTCAATTGAACCGTTGTTATAAACACCTTTGATTGTTTTTAACACTGAATTCTCTCCATTTTACTCAAAAACTCCATCGGATTGCCCATCTGTTGTGTAACCGTTGGCGTCGGTGCTGGCATAATATACTCCGCTGGCACTTGAATCGGCTGAAATGGTGGCACTGTTTTCGCCAATTCTTTGGCTGCTTGACGAAGTTCATCATGCTTTTCAGCGGTCGTATCCATCTCACCAGTCAGTATATCAACTTCAATTGTGCCAACTTGACCCGCTTCACCAAAATGAGGAGCCGTATATATGACAGGAATACGCCAGTGGCTCTTTGCACCAATGACCAATTCTGGTTCCTCTACGCCAAGCATGGTGCTAACTTCATGCAATAACCAGTGGTTGACGCGTCTTTTTGCTTCTGTGGCTGTTATTTTGATGGTGACAGGTTGCTGGATGACAAAGTGTCCCTGTTCAGGGTATTCATATTTTTCTAGTACAATTGGCATTTTTCTCTCTCCACTGCCATCATTCATTATAAAAAAGCCCTAACCGTTGTTAGAGCCTTTCGTAACCTGAAGTGGCCTACACAGTCGCAATTAACGGTTTGGTCATATACACCCATTATCGCAGATGATTTTACTTTGTCAAGAACTTTTTTGAAACGCTACTCGGGTGGACAATTGAAAAGATAGTAATTGGATGATGAAGCCAGGAATGAGAGAGCAAACGTTCGGCGCTTGACACACGCGCTCGGATTACGTATAATTTCACATGGTAAAAGATTTAATTTAAAATACATTTTCACAAGAGCGGTACACAGTTTGCCGTTGAGCAATACAAACTCAAACTGCTGGTGGTTGATGTAGCACAGGAGAAGATTGTCACATGGATCGCGTAAACCAATATCAGAAAGTTATTCGAGATGTGATGGCCGAGTATGCAGCGTTTCTCACTGCCCCACCGACACCCAAG
>JBCCFC010001119.1:0-4518 GCA_039029935.1 Chloroflexota bacterium | reverse complement strand
CTGAACATGCCCGGTCGGGTAGACCTCGGTATTGGGCGATACGCCAAGCGTGTCGCCGATCGGGGAGAGCAGCGCTTCCGGCCCGGAAAAACCGACGACCTCGGCAGCGAGTTGGTGACCGGTTTCACGCGTGAAGAGATTGACCAGTTCACCCACCTGAACGTCCGGAGCGATTGCGTGAATGATCGTGCCCACCACCTTGCGCACCCGTCCGATCATGCGAAAGGGTATGACAACCCCGGCCCTGGCGCTCAGGCGGCCGGTCATTCCCTCAAAGCGGACAATATTGCGCGATTCAACTTCATACATAAAATGATTGTAGGAAACACCAGCCATGATAGCCCCTGAACGCAGGTCAACAGTTCCCTTCATATATGATTGAATTGCCCGTTCTAATTTCTCAATACGGATGCCTTCCAACACCCATTTTTTCATCAACGCCGCCTCGGACAGTGCTGTTTGTTTGCTTAATATCCCTAACTCATTGGCTTCCATGTCAGAAAGGCGAATGGATTTTGTGATAGTTGCTTTTCTCATCGTCATTTTGACCCCCGAAGACTTAACTCATCTAACAATCTAATGGCAGGTGCAATCAATTTGGGGCTAGTTATTGGTTTGATTCGCTCTATACACCCTCTAGCCGCATTTTCTGTGATTTTGCCATCTGCATACAGAAATACACAAAAATCAGGCACACAAATACATTGAATATCAAGTGATAAAGCAAACTTCAACGGGCGATAGTCATTGATTAAAAGAACCCATTTAGCGACACATTTTGAATCATAATGATTCTATTGTAAACTAAAATTCTTATTTTGTCAATAACATTAACTTAACTAATCTTTAATCATTGGCAAAAATACACAAGAATCCGTATCAATAAAATTGGGAATATTATCCCGATCACAGTCTCCAGCACCCTCACGCAAATCGGACAAGCCATCCAAGTCATAGTCACGCGTAATCGGTGGGCTATAGCCAATCGCATAGGTGAAATGCTCATCCACACCAAAAGCTAGCTGAGTCGGCAGTGTGCCGTTGGCGTGGTGCGCAGTGCTATGGGTGTAGTCATCAGGGATGGCTGTTTCATCCACAGCAATGGTATACATGCCTCGTAGTTCCTCAAAGGACACGACGCCTGTTTCATCTGTTGTCCCTGCCAATACATCCACAAGACTATCATTATCCAACATCATGGTTACACTGATCATTCCAGGTTCCAAGGTGTCATATTTGCCATTGTGGTTGATGTCCTCAAAGAAAAGTGTGGTGAGCGAACCAGGTAACTCTTCTATACGGATATCCACAGTCACACTATCCTGTGATGTACTCCAAAATGTGTTATCATCGGTGTAGGATGTCCATGTCACCACGGTTGTAATGTCCCCAATCGCGGCAGAGGGTGTACCTTGCGCCACCAATGTGTCATCAAAGGTAAAGCCCATGCTCTCCCCTGGTTGAAGCACACGGTCGATAGTTGTTGAGAATTCGCTATCCACGACAGTGTGATGCGATAGGGTGATACCACCAACATTCTCAACAAAATAACAATAGACAGCATCAAGCGATTCCACCGAGTTCCCAGCCAAATCCACAGTCACAGCAACATCCAGTCTATCATCCTGTGTACATTCACCGTTGATACCCACCCACTTTTCAACTTTGATCTCGGGGACATTGATTTGAACAGAATCGGTTGCATATGCGCGAACACCACCCTCTGTATAGGCAATCCATGTAGCATCACTGATGGTTGAGTGGCTGACGACATTACTAATGACAATGGTGGATAGATTCTCAACGGGTACACCACTGATAGTTTGCAGACCATTTTCTTCCTGTGCGCTGACGATGTGCATTGCATTCAGGTTGGTGCTGTCCTTTGGACCTAACTCATAATAAAAATTAGATAGAATCTGTCCATGGATTGTATCATTCAGATCATGTGTCACCAACGGAACCTCGCCCCAGTTGGTCACAGTGTAACAATAATATACAATAGTGTTGGGCATGAGATCGAGGGTGGATGTTGTGGCACAATCGCTTGGGTCTGTACCAACGGTCATTTGTAGATCAATCTGTGGGACAAATACTTGCGAAGTAGCGGTTGCCCATATACTATTAGTGATATCGACTGGTCCCGTGCTGGAGATATACCCTGTCCATGTCATCACATTGGTGATGGATTGCTCAACAGGACGGATGATGGTGAAGAGGACGGCTTCATCTGAAAACAGGGAATAGGGACGATTTGCAAAAAGCAGACCGAACCGACTATCGACAACGGTATGTGTCATTAAGGTTGTGTCACTGTGGTTGGTGACAAAGTAGCAGAAAACAACGTCTGCTCCCTGTTCGACAACAAGTTCAGTTTCCTCACCACACAATGTCGGGTCTAAACTCAACCCTAAACGAGCACTCATCTCTGCTAGCTGCACATCCTCAAAGAGTACGTTAGGAAGAGCAGCAGCAGAAATTTGATTGGGAGAAATCAGTGCAATTGGTGGATTCCCAAGGTTGGTTAGAGGCTGCACAGCGGAAAGTTGTGTGCGGGGAAATGGAATTATTGGTTGGGGGGGTACGTGGGCGACTGTCGTATTACGAGATGGTGATGGGGTGAAGCTTGGTTGTGCGATATTGGCAGCAAGGGGTTGGGCAAAGAGTGATAGTGTACCTGCAGTGGCAATGGATGCAACAAGAAATGGCAGGGACAAAATCATCAAAGATTTGGGTAATCTATAGATAAACATAGTATTTCTCCATATGATACTGGTTCTTAACATTACTTGATATGCACCTGCAAAATCAGCCGTGTTTGCGAATACCCAGAAAAGATATTAACATTTTGACACAGGTCAAAAGAAAATTGTAATTTACAAACAGCGAAAATAAAAATTTTATAGTAACTATGCTGTCATTTCTGTGGGAAGTGAATCCACAAAAAATCCATGTTAATTTTCTGTGGATTTCTGTCTCTATGAAAATAACAGTACAATAGATACATCTTTATAGGATGATTCTGAGCTATGAATCCGATCACGATATCAACATTAAGTACACATATTGCAACACTCATTGAGAACGATGAACGCTTACGCGATGTATGGGTCATTGGTGAGGTGAGTAACTGGAAACGTGCAGCCAGTGGTCATGCATATTTCAGCCTGAAAGATAGTGGAGCCACCATCAATGCGGTCATTTGGCGTAACAATGCAAACGCACACACATGGCTTCCCAAATCAGGCGACCAAATCATTGCACATGGGTATGTTGGTCTTTACCCTGACCGAGGCACATACCAGCTTTATGTCAATCGTATTCAACCCGCTGGTCGGGGACGACTTTATGAACAGTTTGAGGCGTTAAAAGCCAAATTACAAGCGCAAGGGCTATTTGACGATGAACGCAAACAACCGATCCCAACACCTTTCTCTGTGGAAAGGGTTGCGCCTTATCGTGTAGGGATTGTCACCAGCGCAACAGCAGCGGCATTGCGTGATATACTTCGTGTCTTTCATCTGCGATGGCCGTTGATTGAGGTTGTCCTCTTTCCGACCTTGGTGCAAGGACATGAAGCACCCGCCCAGATTGCCAACGCCATTGTTGCTGCAAATCAGTATAGTTCGGGTCAATCTTCATCAAATGATGTGTCAAATCCAACTATTTTTGAGCAAATTCTGTCTGATCAGTATACGGGCGCGCACCAACCTTTAGATACGCTGATCTTGACGCGTGGTGGTGGCAGTATTGAGGACTTGTGGGCATTTAATGATGAGCGCGTTGCCTATGCCATCGCCCAAAGTACGCTGCCCATTGTTACTGGCATTGGGCATGAAATTGATTTTACTATTGCCGATTTTGTCGCGGATCTGCGTATGCCGACGCCATCTGCCGCTGCGGCCGCCGTGACGCCAGACCAAGCCGAGGTGCGTACGGAGACGGAGGCGCCGATTGGCGCCCCTCATTCGATTTTGCGCTTGGTGTAACCCATCGCCCGCAAGTGCAAATTGACGACCGCTTGTCGCGGGTCCCGATTTTGGACTCGGCCGCCACCATCCGGGGAAGCGAGGCCGATATCCCTCAACATGCGGTCATCCAACGCGGCGATTTCACGCTCCGCGCGTTTCTCTTCCCGATTGCGCTGGATCCTCGCAATGAAATTTCGAACACGACCGGACAGAGACGCGGTCTCGAAATTGGCCGCGGCGAACGTCTCGGCATGGCATTCATGAACAGACATTTGTCCTCTCCTTGCTGGCGCGGCCGTCCCTGACTGAAGCCGACGCTGTGCGTTGAGGACCAACGTATTATTTCGAAACTTAGATGATAATGAGATGAATTTGGCATTGACTGTCCCGAAATTTGGGATAGTTGTCACGATATGGATCTTCATGCCGCCATGAGGGTGTTCGTCGCTGTCGCCGATCGGAACAGTTTCTCCGCGGCCGCACGCACCCTCGAGATGTCGACGACAGCGGTTAGCAGACACGTATCCGAGCTGGAGAGATCTCTCGG
>JBCCFC010001118.1:0-4520 GCA_039029935.1 Chloroflexota bacterium | reverse complement strand
GAGTGGAGGTGAGTATGTATCTACCGATTGATTTTAATGAAGTGAAATTACAGTATCCATTACAAGAAAAAATTGGACCCAATGAGCTACTTATTGGCAGAGAACCCGAGTTTAAAAATATGCACAAATGGATTAACAATATCCCAAAAAAAATGTCCAAGTCGCGTGTATTACTAGGGCGACGCAAAAGCGGCAAGACCACCTTTATGCAGCGAATTTTTAACCAAGTGTGGTCTGCCAACGGCGATGTCGTCCCCTTTTTTATCAGTATACCGGAAAAGAGAATGTGGTATCGTGATTTCATAGTAGAGTATTTTAGAACTTTTGCATCCCAATATATTTCTTTTTATGAACAAGATCCATTACTGGTAAAAAATCATCTCGATATAGAGCAAATCTTAGAATATGCAAAAAATAATTCCCACTCATCATTAGAACACAACACACAGTCTATTATGAACAACCTTGATAAGGGCTACTATGGTGTAGCATGGAGTACGATATACCGATTGCCACATATATTAGCCTCCATACATGAAAAGCATCGTATATTAGTGATGATTGATGAATTCCAATATCTTGCCAATCATATCTATATGCGAGAAGATTTATCTGGTGAACCTGACGACTACATGCCCGGCAGTTTCCATGAAGTCTCCGAATCCAAAGTTGCGCCTATGCTGGTGACAGGCTCCTATGTCGGCTGGATGCTTGATATCATGGGCAAACATCTGGAGGCGGGACGTTTGAGCCAGATTCCCTTTTCACCCTATCTGACTGAGAAAGAAGGGTTGCGTGCGGTCTATACCTATGCTGAGGTCTACGAAGAGCCCATTAGCAATAAGACGGCACTGCAAATCAACAAACTCTGTCACTCAGACCCGTTCTTTATCTCGTGTGTCGTTCAAAGCAACAACCCAACGAGAGATTTGAGTGAGCCTGAAGGAGTCATTCAAACCGTTGACTTTGAAGTGCAAAATCGAAAATCAGAGATGTCTGAGACATGGCGTGAGTACATTGACTTGACCGTTGACCGCATCAATGACACATATGGCAAAAAGCTGTTGCTGCATTTGAGCAAGCACAATAACCGTTACTGGACGCCAAAAGAGTTGAAGGCTGAGTTGGCACTAGAGGAAACCGAAACGGCTATCCATCGACGCTTGCTCTCACTGGTCAAGGCCGATTTGGTGGAGTGGGGGCCTGCGGATATCGAATTTCGTGGGCTTAAGGATGGCACACTCAACCTGATTCTGCGCAGTCGTTTTGAACGTGAGATTGTTGACCATGTGCCGGATTTGAAGGCAGATTTTCGTGCAGAGACAGAGAAGCTGCTTTCGGAAAATAAACGGCTCAAAGGCCAACTGCGTGACCTCAAAGGAAAGTCGGCGGAATACATTGTTGTCAACGGGATGCGTACTAAAAAGAAATTCCGGCTGAGTCAATTTTTTGAGGGTGTGACAGATGATACTCGGTTAAACATCATTGATGTGCGACCCCGTATCTACATTTATCGTGACGATGACAAGAAGATGGAGTTGGATGTGGTGGCAAAGTCAAGTGACGGCCATGCGGTGCTGGTGGAGGTGAAAAATTGGGATACCAAGGTTAGTGCCAGTGATGTTGGTGATTTTATGGAGAAGGTCGAGGTGTATCGGGGGCAGAATCCCAATAAAGATATTTTGTGTGCGTTTGTCTCGATGGGCGGGTTTACCAAAAATGCACAGGATGTGTTGGACACTAGCGGGATTGCGTGGACAACGGATATAGACCAATTTTAGCCACAACAGGCAAGAGTGCCTGTTCTACGGGCTTTGTAGTGAGGAGTAGTAAAATGGCAAAACAACGAAATTTGAAAGGATTGAATAAACACCAAAAAGCACAGTTTCGTAAAGGCGAGCATCGCGTTCGCAGAGAAGGTGTTCTACAATATATTGACATGGCCTATAGTTACGATGCCGATGAGCGGCTCGAAGCGGCAGACAACCTTTGTCCCTGTCATGTGCGCACACGCGTGGAGGCGGCATGGGAAGCCCTCTATCGCATGATGGAAGATGACGACGTGCGGGTGCGTCGTGCCGCATGGCATACCCTAGAGGATGGTGGCTGTCCAGATGATCCGCGCTTGGACGCACTCTTTGAGCGGGCGATGGCAAACGAAACCGATACACAGGTGCGTCGCTTTGTGGAGATGTTTGCGCTGCCACACTTTAAAGAGAAAGAGCAAATTGCCTTTGAGAAAGCCTCGCGTGAGGCACGGGACACACGGTATAATCAACGTGGTCGCTGTGACTTTTGTGGTGAGGGCAATGCACAGGTGCGCACGGACTTTGATACCGAACTGAGCGGCAACCGATTTGCACTGGTGTGTGAATCGTGTGATTTGGTGATGGTGTAGACGAATGAGCCAGTATCGCAAGTTGGCTACCTGCACTAAAGACGCAGATAGCCAACCTGCGATACTGGCTCTCGAAATTTAGTTTATAGGGTACTTATGCACTTGCGACAACACCCTGCACAATGAATTGTTCAATTTCGGCTGTACTGTACCCCAATTTTGTCAAGATTGGGTGAGTATGCGCGCCTAAGTGTGTACCAATGTGTCGATACGCAGGTGTATGGTTGGAGAGCTTAATCGGTGTGCCAATCTGTCGTTGTGTATCTCCATCGGGCGCAGTTTCATCACGCGGCACATCAACAACCATGCCCCGTGCCACTGTGTGCGGATGCGCCAGTGCTTCCTGAGTTGTCAATACTGGCTCAACACATGCATCAACCTGCGCAAAAATTTTGGTCCATTCAGCCTGTGTTTTGGTGCGAATAACCTCACGAATTTCATCTTTGAATGAATGCTGGTTTGCAACCTCAAAGTTGAGTCCAGGCTTGATCAAATCTTCACGCCCAATGGCTGTGCAAAACTGCGTCCAGAACTTTGGCTCTAGTGACCCGACGGAGAGCAGACGGCCATCCTGTGTTTCATAGAAATCATAAAAACAACCACCATTGAGGACCATTTCCTCTGGTCCCGGTTGCCTGCCTCCAACAATTGTGGCGGCAGCGGCCATGCTATCCCATGCCAACGAGCCGTCGTGCATGGAGATATCCACGTGTGCACCTTCGCCTGTGGCTGCCCGTCGAATAACCGCTGACAGCAGGCCAATCACAAGATGTAAACTGCCTGCGCCGATGTCCGCGACTTGCGATGGGAGCGGTGGCGGCGCACTATCCTCTTTGCGTCCATAATGGGCCATCATCCCCGACAGTGCGAGGTAGTTGATGTCATGCCCCGCACGGTCGCGGTAAGGCCCATCCTGCCCATACCCAGTAAGCGAACAGAAAATCAAATGTGGGCAGATGGCGTTCATGGCTTCATAGCCCACACCCAGTCGATCCATGACACCGGGACGCGACTGTTCGACAACGATGTCATACCCTTGCTCGACGATGAGCCTTTTGACAATATCGACCGAGCCTTCGGCCTTTAAGTTTAAGCCCAAGCTACGCTTGTTGCGGTTGAGCAGACCATGCCCCGATGAGATGCCATCGCTGTCAAAGGGCGGGAAGAGTCGTGTGAGTTCTGGGCGTCCAGGTGCTTCAATTTTTAGCACATCCGCGCCCAAATCAGCCAGCATCATGGTGGCATAGGGTCCAGGTAAAAGTGTTGAAAAGTCAAGAATTTTGAGATTTGCTAATGGTGTAGACATGTGATTGTTATGTACTGAGGACCGATGACTGCTTACGCTGTCAGGTCCATGATAATTGATTTTAGTGCTTTTAAGATGCGAAATATATCGAGTATATCATCTTCTATCGCTGAACAACTGGTTCCAGTCGTATAGTGTTTACCGTCTAATACGAGAAATGTCCAGCGATCTCCAATGACATAGCAACCATAAATGGGGATTGGCTCTTTGTTCAGCACCTGACCCACTAGGGCAGCAGCCAAGGTTTGTCCGACAGGATCACCATCAGAATTATGTTGACGTTTATATTCAGTAAAGGCAAACATAGGAATTTTAGGGGCGCGATAGCCTGTTGCAATGATGCCATCTGGCTCGCCACCTAGCGTAATATCACCATTCTGTGTCGGAATTTTAGCACTGATATGACGTTGAGAAAATAAGTTAAATCGATATACTTCGGTAAAATTGACCAAGCTAAACATTGGACCTATAAAGTGTAAAGACAATTCGTGTTCATTCCAAGCATTTCTGTTTGCATGCAATACTTTTTGTATTGTTTTAAGCATTATAGCTTCTTCTTCAGAAATAGGTATTGCCATATTAAGCCAGTTATTTAGAACTTGACTTTGGAAAGTTTCACGCAATCCAAAAACCTCGTCCATAATTACCAACGAACATTCACCAAAGGTATATTTATCTTTCATGGTTTATCCCGCTTTATAGTCTATTCTTTCGCTGGTTCAGTTAAGTCCATAATAATTAATTTCAGTGCTTTTAATATACGAAGAATATCAAAGATTTCATCTGTGATTGTAGATAAATCAGGTCCAAGTGTAT
>JBCCFC010001117.1:0-4523 GCA_039029935.1 Chloroflexota bacterium | reverse complement strand
GTTTTGATGATAATTTTGGGTTATCAGAATCATAGGCTGTTTACAATTTAAAATTTTAATTTTTGTTTGATTCAAGGAGTAGTGTTATCGCCAGAACGCATAATCGATCTTCGCATCGATCAAGACATAATAACAACAATAATTCGGCTCGTGTCAATCGTCAAATCCGTGCAAAGGAGGTTCGGTTGATTGGTGTGGATGGTTCTCAACTCGGTGTGCTGCCAATTCAGAAAGCAATGGACATGGCGCAAAGAGCTGAGTTAGACTTGGTTGAAGTCGCACCCAATGCCAAACCGCCTGTCTGTCGTTTGATGGATTATGGCAAGTATTTGTATGAAAAGCAGAAGCGCGAAAAAGAGGCGCGTAAAGCCCAGAAGCAAGTCGAAATTAAAGAGGTTCGTCTGCGACCAAAGACGGATGACCATGATATTCAGGTTGCCGTCAATAAGATTCGTAAATTTGCAGGGGATGGCGCAAAGACAAGGGTACGTATCCGTTTTCGCGGTCGCGAAATTTATCATCCCGATGTGGCGCGTGATCTGATGAACCGTGTGGCAGAAGATGCCTCTGATGTTACCGAGATTGAATCTCGCCCTCGTCTGGATGGGCGGAGCATGATCATGGTATTAGCACCAAACTAAACGTTCCATTGCATTTGCAATTCAGGTTTTGCCCGCTCGTTCCTGATGGTTCTGCCAGAATGATAATTATCTTCTGATTTTGCGGCTGGATAAATTTGCGCTGTTATGAATATTCAAGTATAAATAAAGGGTTAGAAAAACGGGTGTACGCCCGTTTTTTTATGTCTAATCTTCTCGATTCTATGCTTGCTAACGATAAGTTGTATTCAATGTGTACACAACACCCGTGAATGATCTTTATATGAATGATAGGAGAGATGATTATGCCAAAGCAAAAGACGCATAAGGGGACAGCGAAACGTTTTCGTTTAACCAAAAAGGGCAAAGTAATGCGCATGAAGGCTGGTGGATCGCATTTGCGCCGGAAAATGAAGAGTAGTAACAGGAGTGACACGCGACACGCCGTTTCTAGTGAAAACAAGAGCACAGTGAAGTTGGTCAAGACTGTTACAAATCAGTAGTCAAGTAACTTAAAAAATAGTAAACTCAAATCGCACGTGATTGGCTACCTAAGTGGGTTGCCAGTAGGTCGGTAGGTGAGTAGTCAGTAGGTCAGTCGATTGGTACTTGTATACCGAATACCGACCTACCGAATATCGACCTATCGAATACGGACAGCTCCGCCGTCACGGAAGGAGAGAGGGAATGCCACGTTCAAGACCAAAAGTATACGCACATCGACGCCATAAAAAGGTTCTTAAGTTTACAAAAGGACAATATGGCTCACGTTCGGTTCTGTTCAAGCGAGCCAATGAAGCAATGCTAAAATCATTGTTTTATTCGTTTCGGGATCGACGTAACCGCAAACGAGACTTCAGACGATTGTGGATTACACGCATCAATGCCGCTGCTCGGCTAAATGGTCTCAACTACAGTCAGTTTATTCATGGATTGAAAAAGGCTGACATCCAAGTGGATCGGAAAGTATTGGCAGATATCGCTGTTCATGATGCCGCAACCTTTAGCAAAATCGCCGAGGCTGCCAAATCACACATCAGTGGATAACTGTTGATATACAGTCTGTCACCATTGAATCGTTGCATCGTTTAGAAAGCATATAACTGAATCATAGAGAAGTAGACACGAATAGGCAACAGGGGCAATTTGTCCCTGTTGTTTTATGTATTGTATGATTACAAGCCAGCAGAATGAACGGATAAAATGGGCGCGTAGACTCCAGAAGCAACGCCAAAAACACAAAAAGCAAGACACAACACAACAGCTAATTTTGGTCGAAGGGGTACGTTTGGTGGCAGATGCGCTTGAAAGCAATGTCGAGCCACAGATGATTTTTTACTCGTCAGAGATGTTGACCAAAAATGTGCAGGGGCAATACTTGCTTGAACAGTGTCTTGCCATGCCACAAGTGGATTGTATTGATTGTGCCCCCTCTGTGCTGGCGTCGTTGACCACAACAAAAACCCCGCAGGGGATTGTCTCTGTTGTGCCAATGCCAACACTGCCATTGCCTATTGAGCTGACAATGGTTCTGATTCTGGACCAAATACGAGAGCCAGGCAATGCTGGCACATTGCTACGCACGGCTGAGGCTGCCGGGGTTGAGTTGGTTCTATTTGCGCCAAGAACAGTCGATCCGTTTAACGATAAAGTCCTGCGTGCGGGTATGGGTGTGCATTTTCGTCTGCCGATTCGTGTATATGAGCAGTGGGATGAGATGTTGGCCTTTTTAGTAGACTGGGGTAAGCCACTTTACTTGGCAGAACAGCGGGCGACGCGACCCTATGATGATGTGGTGTGGACGGAATCCTGTGGATTGATTGTCAGTGGCGAGACGATAAAGGCAAGTGACGAGGCCGATGTACATGCCACACCGATTATGATTCCCATGTTAGGGCAGACAGAATCGCTCAACGCGGCGATTGCAGGGGCCGTGATTTTGTTTGAAGCAGCACGCCAGCGACGAGTTGAGGTACGTCGGTAATCGGTGCGTTGGTACGTCGGTATTTGGTATGTCAGTCATCATGAAATTGGTCTCTGACCGACCTGCCTACCAGCCTACTGAACTACCCGCCTATCGACAAGAAGGGGAATAAATTGTTCGAGATGCCATTTGAAATACCATTAGAACTGCTGTGGTATATTTTAGCTGGATTTATTCTGGGGTTTACAACATCCACATTGTGGGAGTGGCTCTATTTTCGTGGGGAGCGTATGAAGCTACGTGACCAACGCATTGCAGAATTGGAATCTGAGCTGAACCACCAAGCCTATCAGCAAGTGTATGCCCAACGAGAATCATCCACTGTGCCGAATCCTGAGCAGAATGGAGCGGAATCCCCGCTTGAAGAGAGCGAATCGCAGCCCGTACCGCGTGTCAATGCCAAACAGCCCTCTGCAAATCCTGCACCTTTTCGTGGCACACGTATGTTTCCTGAAGAACTGTTGATGAATGCCAATTCCTATCCTGATACCAACGTGGATGCTGGTGTACTATTGGAGACGGAACGACAGACTGATGATTACAACTCAACAAAAGACAAACCAGCGCAATCGCCCTTATATTGACTGGCGCATTGATCTGTGGAAGACTTTATTCTTGCTGCTGCTGTTTAGTTTGCTTCTTGCAGGTGTGCTTTTTGCCCCTGAGTTCCTCGTCAACTAAGTTTGGCTATTTGAAGTCTGGTGGGTTATTCAACCAGACCGACCGCAGGTGTCCAGAGAAAGTGGCTTGGGTTCAAGTCATTTGTGGACATCTATCTTTCCCGACGAATGTACAAATAGTCCTACATTTTTCCACCCGTGTTTTCACCAGACATACGTAAGTTGACCAAGCGATTGAGTAGATCAAACCAGAAGGGTGCACCCAGTGATATGGCGATTGTCGAAACCAAGATGCCCAAAATTTTAGAGAAGATAAAGAATTCCCATGCTCCTTGTGGAAAATCTGCCACATGCCAGCCAATAGGAAACCCTAAAGCCGACAACTTATCTTTGGTTGCCAATACTTCGTCAAGTGATTGATTTAATGTCGTATTTGAATCCTCTGTTGCCTGTTCTGCTATTGTCGTAACTGATTCAAGTAGAGTCCCATTGCCAGCTAGATTTGTTGTAATTGCAATGCTCGTCCAACTTCATACGAGTGTTGCGCATTTGCTCCAGCATAGGCGTTGCCTGCTGAAGCTGCTTCGGGTCCAGCCCAGAGTCATGGACAATGCTCATCATCGCGTTTTCAAGGCCGCTGCCCACTTTATCTAAGGTAGATACTTTCGCGCGTATATCATTGTATAGATCAAGCACTGTACGTGAGTTATCTGTTTTGCCCTGTGCCCCTGTAATATCCAGCAAAACACGTACAAACGTGCCTGAAGTGATATAGGATGGTAGACTCTGTTGTCCGCGCTGGCGGGAAAGCCCGGTAATCAACGGGTGGTCGTAAAAGTCTTTTGCTAATGCCTCGCTTGTTGGATCATTTAAGAGATTTTGGATCCCTTCACGCAACGTTTTAGCCCGCAGTTGCAGAATACCCGACAGCCATTCATTGACGGCTGAACAAATCAGGCTGAGTAGAAGATAGATAAAGAAGAGACTGATGGCAACCTCTACTGTAATCGAGTTGAAAATCATGTTGCGACCTCCTAATGCGTTATGGCTTGAGATAAATAATTCTTGAATGAATAAAATGATGAACACCATATGCATCATACCAAAAATTTCTTTGTCAACATAATTTGCGAATAGGTTGTTACTAGCGGTTTGACTGTTGGTCTGTTTAGGTTGTATACATTTTTTACAATTTGCGCCGAAATCGTTTTCGTGGTATGTTAGTTTTGTTCCAAAATTATCTTTGGGATAAGCCTGATTGTAGCAGGTCAGCCGATTATCAATGGCGCTAATCGGCTGTCACTTTATCGTTCCTAAATC
>JBCCFC010001116.1:0-4525 GCA_039029935.1 Chloroflexota bacterium | reverse complement strand
TCACAGTATCCCTGAACCTGACCCTGATATTTGGGGTCCTACTTTAGACACTATTTTCGAGGAACCCGCTGACACGCAAGCGGAGCAAAACGAGAAAATTGGTCAGACCAATTTCTACTGCGTGTAATCTCTAATGCCGGATTGCCCCGCACTAGAGAGTGCTCGCTCCACAGGTTTTTTATGTAATAGAAAAGTGTAAAAGCCGCCAGTCAGCTTGTTAGCCTGAAGTGCTGACTAGCTGAAGTGCTGAGTGCTTTTTTATAGAAACTTATTGACGCAGACAAACGAAAGTAGGAAGACATGATTGACATTACTAAATTTGATGGATTGCAAATACTGTTTCCAAATGCCGTACAAGTAGCTTCGATTATCAGCGAAGAAAATGGTCAACTCACGTTAACTCATATGGCCTTAGATGACTATATGGAGATTGCCAAAGGCTCAGTCATCTATGGGATGCTTGTTGTAGACCCCGAAACACCTGAGTCTTCTTTCCATATCACCTTGCTGGGTGCGGCTGCGGGCGGGGTTGATGGTGCACCATGTGCGCGTTGGGTTGTGCAATTTGAGGATGGCACGCCAGAGCCTGCATTGGGTACACTCAGTTTTCGGGTCTACTCGATGGACACACCTAGCATCTGTTTGTCTATCGGCCCTGTGGACATTCCTCAAGAGCTAGAGTTTGGTGGTGCGAATCTAGCACTCAGCCAGACGCAACAAGTTATCCTAGATGTCACTCCTGAAACGATGACGATTAGTGAAGATCAGTCAGGCGCACATACAAATGCGGAACAAACCTCGTGGATAGACGCACATGCGATGGCAACGAAACTCATCACCTTGATTGGTCCAAACGGGGTGGCTATCTATCAAGATTTACAAGAAAAAGAAAGCAGATTAATCGAAGCACTTGAGAGTGGCAGCGTGGTAGAAGATTTTTACCTTGGTAAGTGGGCAATATGGTCAGGGAATGGTAGCGGTGGTGGCGGCGGTAATCCCGGATGGTCGGACTGATTGAATTGATAAATATATATGGGTGAAGTAGTAACACATCGTGAATATTCCATCAACCGCGCAGATTCGACTTTCATTTTTGGGGCAGATTGGCATTGAAGTCGATGGTCAGCCCTTGCCCAAGCTACCGGGGCAAAAAGTCATTGCACTGCTGGCCTACCTGACCTGCAACCCTGGTATGCATACTCGCGCCCATCTCGCTGACTTGCTCTGGGACGATATCCCCCCTGATCGATTTCTCGCCAACCTGCGTTCTACCCTCAATCGTGTCCCCAAAGCCATCAAGCCCTTTATCACAACGACATACCAGACAATCACGCTCGATCCAGATATAGTTACCCCAGAATCAATAGATACTGATGTCGCTATTTGGGTCGATGCGATGGTGTTCCAACAACTTGCAACGTCCCTATCCACATTGGTAGCAAATACATCGGGTGAGAACATACACGAGCTAGAGGATCGTGTGGACATCCTGCTGGCAATGCAAACACACTATACGGGCACATTTTTGGATGGGTTGGATATTATTGACGCACCCCGCTTTTCCGAATGGCAAATCAACTATCGTACACATTTGACCCGATTGGCCTTGGATGGGTTACACAGATTGGTTGATCTCTGTCTCTATCAGGGTCAGTATGCCGACGGAATTGCGTACGCTCGGCGCATTGTCGAGATCGATTCGTTGGATGAAGAGGCGAGATACCAGCTCATGGTGTTGTTGGCGCGCAGTGGTCAGCAGCAAGCCGCTATCAAGGAATACCAAGCCCTCGTCAATATGCTGGACGTAGAGTTGGGTGTCCCTCCGTCATTAGAAACAGTGACAGCCTACGAGCGTATTATCGCTCGTGATACGTCGAGTACAGGAACACAGGCTACGTTGCCAACGTTGACACAGCCACCTTTGGGACGCCAAACCGAGTTGGCGGCAATCACCCATCAATTGCAATTGCCCGACTGTCGTCTTCTGACTATCACTGGATTTGGCGGTGTTGGCAAAACGTATGTGGCGATTGAAGCTGCCAAGATGATTGCGCAAAGCCAACTCTTTCTTCATGGCATTGTCTACCTGTCACTGGCCGCTGTTCAATCACCCGAAAGATTGCCCGAAGCCATCATCCAAGCATGGGGGCATATCTTTTCACAACACCGTGAGTTATTGCCTCAAATCTGCGACTATCTCAAGAACAAAGAGATGCTGATTGTGTTGGATAATTTTGAACACATCTTGGAAGCGCCAGAGCTTGTGACGAAACAACCATCTGCACCACAACGCCAAGTTAAGGCACAGTCTGCTGTACAGACGATCTCGCAGATTCTGCGTGCTGCACCCCATGTCAAGTTTTTGGTGACATCACGTCAGCCATTAAAAATGCAGTCCGAGCATCTGTTTTTTTTGTCGGGCATGGCACTACCACAAACACAAATTCAACAAGTTTCTGCCCCATCTGACCTGTTACAATTTGATGCCATTCGTCTCTTTCACCAAATCGCAGTGCGCAACCATCATGCATTTGAACTCACCGCAGAAAATCAAGATGCTGTGTGTCGATTTTGCACGATGGCCCAAGGCTCACCGCTTGCGATTGTTTTGGGGGCAGCGCATATGGATTTCCTGACCCCATCGGAGTTACTTGAAGAGTGTCAGGGAAGTCTTGATGTGTTGGAAACAGAATGGTTAGACTTACCCGAACGTCAACGCAGTGTGCGCGCCGTGTTTGAACATTCGTGGCAATGGCTTGATGATACACTCAAACAAGTCTTCTTAAATCTGATGGTCTTTCATGACGGCTTTACCCACAAAGCCGCACGGCAGGTGACTGGCGCATCGCTTTCCCAACTCAAACGTCTACACAGCCAGTCGATGATTCAACTGACTGACCAAGGTCGCTATGAGATACACGAATTGTTGCGGCAGTTTAGCCGAGAAAAGAGTACGTCGGGGCAACAGTCCCATGTGCAAGACCAGCATATGCGCTTCTATTTAACATGGCTTGCATCACAAACAAATGCGCTTTGTGGCCCTCAACCCCATAAAGCAGTTAGTGAACTCAATGGTGATCTCAATAACATCCGGCAGGCATGGCAATATGCGATAGAGCAGCAGGCCATAGACTATTTAGCAAAAAGTCAACAGGCGCTGTTCCTTTGTTATGACATACTCGGTCTGACACGAGAAGGGCTTGATGTCTTTACTCATGCGGTCCAAGCACTTGGGTTGAGTACCAATCTTCCACTTGTCACAGATATCCAAGTTGACCGCACGGGTGCTCAGAAGAAGGGCGCGCAGAAGTATAATGCCCAAATGACAGCGGTCTATGGTCTCTTGTTAGCCAGCCAAGGATTCTTTCAAGCTGAACTGGGCAACCCACAACAGTCCATTGAGCAGTCAAAGCGCGCTATACAGTATGCACAGATACTGGAACATGACGGGCAAGAACAATCTTATCTCCAAGCGTTTGCCTATTGGGTCTGGGCACAGGGATTGTTGACACAAAGTAAATTTCAGCTTGCTCAGACAGAATCAACTCAGGCACTTCGCTATGCAAAAAAATGCGCCAATGCCATGATACTTAGCGATTGTTTACACGCTCAAGGGCAGAGTCACTTTCATCTAGGTGAGTATGATGCTGCGACAGAGATTTTTCAGCAGGCATATGCGATTTGCCGACGGACAGAGAACCGTCGCCGTGAGCTAGAAGTGTTAGAAATATTGGGCCAAATCGAGTTAGGTCTAGGTCACTTGCCAGAGGCTGGTCGTTATTTTGGACAGGCACTCCAAATTAGTGATGAAATTCACAGCGAGGTAAATAAACACCGTCTATACCAAAACCTTTGTCGGGTTGCGCTCCATACTGGGAACTATGCAAGGGCCGAAACAGATGGGCAACGTGCATTGCAGTTTGCGTTAGACACAGGCATTCGGTGGATGGAGACAACCAATCACTATCACCTTGGGTTGATTGACATGCGTTTGGGGTTGATAGGCGAAGCAACCTATCATTTCGAACAGGCATTGCAACATTGTCGTGAAATGGAGGCACGTGATAAGCAAGTCAACTGCTTGGTCAACCTGAGTGTGCTTGCCAGCGATTCCGGCAACTATGAACATGCCTTCACCTTCCTTGCCGAGGCCGAGCAACTTGCACAAGATGTTGGTGTGGATGCGTTGCATGGCTATGTCTGTAAGTTTATGGCCTATGCCTTCACCCAAAACGGCCAACACCACGAAGCCATCGACCGCTATCAGCAAGCCCTATCTCTCTATGCGGAAAAACCCGTTCATCGCCGCATTGAGACACTGGCTGAGTTGGCATATGTGCTGCAACAGGTAGGAGAACTAAGCACTGCACTGGACTATCTTGACGAGGTGTTATCCTATGTCCAGCCCCATGTTGAGACCCCTATGGAGACCCATACCGAAAACATCTATCAATTTAAGGACCCCTTTGCCGTTTATCTAAACAGCTATCGTGTCCAACACCACCGACTTCAACGACCAACTAGC
>JBCCFC010001115.1:0-4527 GCA_039029935.1 Chloroflexota bacterium | reverse complement strand
GCGATTACCGTGCAGGCAACACGATTGTCAAGGATGGACGTGTCCAAGCGGTTTTGGATTGGGAACTGAGTACGCTGGGCGATCCGCTGGCGGATGTTGGCTATTTGCTCAACAATTGGGCCATGCCCGGTGAGGATGCGCCTTGGGAACGACCTCCGACGCTGGCAGGTGGGTTCCCAGACCGCAATGCATTAATTGACGTTTACGCTGCCAAAACAGGGTTTGACATGAGCGAAATTGACTTCTATCGCGTCTTTGCCTATTGGCGTTTCTGTGCCATTTTGGAAGGGGTTCGGCTGCGCTATAAACAGGGAGCGCATGGGAAAGTGGATATTGATTTGGATGCTTTGGGCGAAAGTGTTGTCCGGTTTGCAGACATGGCTGAGGCTTTAACTACTTAAGGGCAACGTAACACGGGAACGATATTACTGCTGGCTACATATTAAGCGAACTTTCAACTTTGAACAGAATAGGAGAAACCAAATTGTCATTACCAGAAATTGTTGCACCAGAAAAAGCAGGCTTTTCATCAAAGCGACTCGACCGACTGAACAAAACCATGCAGGGCTATGTAGATGACCAGCGTTTAGCGGGCATTGTCACACTGCTTGCGCGCAAGGGGCAGGTGGCGCACTTTGAGACCTTTGGTCAGGCTGATATCCAAGCGGACAAGCCGATGGCGCATGACACGCTTTTCCGCATCTACTCGATGACCAAACCGATTACCAGTATTGCGGCCATGATGCTCTTTGAGGATGGGATGTTCCAACTCCATGATCCTGTGAGCAAATATCTGCCCGAATTTGCTGAAACCAAAGTCTGTGTAGGCTCTAAGGTGGATGGTTTGAAGTTGGTGGAGCAGGACCCACCGATGACCGTGCAGCATCTATTGAGCCATACCGCAGGTCTTAGCTATGGCTGGTTTATGGACACACCTGTGGATCAACTGTATCGCAAGGCAGGGGCACTGCGCGACAAAGATATGACGCTGGCTGAATTTGGTCAGGCTATTGCAAGTCTCCCCTTGGTCTATCAACCGGGTACAAATTGGCGCTATAGCATGGCAACCGATGTCTTAGGGCACTTTATTGAGGTCGTTTCTGGCATGTCGTTGGCCGACTTCTTTGCCGACAATATCTTCAAACCGCTGGGCATGACCGACACGGCGTTTTATGTACCAGCCGACAAGCAAGATCGCTTTGCTGCCATGTATACTCTCGCAACGCCACCACCAGGTACACTGATTATGAACATGCTCAAAGATGACTCTGGTGTGATTGAAGGACATAATCTTAAGGCCATTGATCTGCCATCGACCAGCCCTTATCTGACACAGAACAACTTCTTGTCCGGTGGTGGCGGTCTTATCTCAAGCACGGCAGATTATCTGCGCTTTGCCCAAATGCTTGCCAACGGCGGTACGTTGGATGGGCATGATATCATCAGTCGAAAGACGCTGGAGATCATGGCAACCAACCATGTAGACCTGTCAGCGTTCCCTCTGACCATTAGCACACCCATGCCCGGCTATGGCTTTGGGCTGGGATTCAGTGTGTTGATGGATGTTGCCCAGTCCGGGGAATTGGGGTCGGTCGGCTCCTATGGCTGGAGTGGTGCGGCATCGACTACCTATTGGGTTGATCCGGTTGAGGATTTGATTGCCATTTTCATGGCGCAGTTTATGCCAACGGGACACTACCCCGTTCATAGCGAATTCCAAAATTTGGTCTATCAGGCATTGATGTAGCGTAATAACCGCTGGGGGCAGAGACTGCCGAGGATTCGCAGAGAGACTCAAAGAGGCTGGAATATAGTCCAGTGAATACGCAGCGTGTGGGTTGAACTTATGCGTTTGACCCACACGAGGCGTATTCAATGAACGAGACAATTATTACCCTATCTGCCAACCACTGGAAGATAGATAAACCACTGTACCTCTGGTTCGTCGGTAACTTCTAGGGATGTGGGGACACTCTGTAATGGCACTGGCTCTGTGATAGACACCGTTGTCGGGATCAATGTTGGTGTTGGTGTCATCGTCGGCATCATCGTCGGCATTGGTGTCGCCGTTGATGTCGCTGCTGATGTCGCTGTAGCCATCACTGTTGGTATCATTGTCACTGTCGGTATGGGTGTCGGTGTCATCGTCGGCGTGAACGTTGGATGAGGGGTGCTTGCTGGGACAGATGTATCAGTCGGCAACGATGTCGCTGTTGAGACAGGTTCAGACGTGTTCTGTTCAGGTGTCACCTGTTCTGGCATCAATATAACATTATCTAGCTGTTCACCAAGCGGAACACCCAATGTGATTTGTAACCCTTCACTCGCCCCGTCGTTTGTTTCGTTATTCACATCGGGTATCGTTAGGCTACCATCAGTGAGCGTGGCATCCATAGAAACCACGTCGCCCATTTCTAAGTCATCCCGCACCCGCACAGTAATCGGGATACCATCTGTGGCTAACGTAGCCCGTTCTTCTTCGGATAGCTCTGTCAAATCAAGCGCACACTGGACACTATTTTCGTTACAAGGAGTTCGATCATCTTGTGACACGCTTGCTGCGGAGACACTGTGCCAGAACTCAAACCAGCCATGTGGACTATCAACAAAGGTGACATTATTCATCGTAAAGATGAGCGTTGTTACACCCCCTGCATGAAAAATTGTTCTCGTTTCAACAATGACAAAGGCACTCAAATCACGTCCCGGTGTAAAGGTAGTACTGATGGATGCACCAACCCCGATAATTGTGTGGGGCGTTGGTGTAGCCGTTGGTGTACTCGTCGGCGTTGCCGTTGATGTACTGGTGGGTGTAGCCGTTGGTGTACTCGTTGGTGTAGGTGTTGGCAGTACAGGTGTAGGCGTACTCGTTGGTGTTACAGTGGCTGTAGGTGTTGGTGTCGCTGTCGGGAAGTTGTTATCAATAATTGTACCAATTCCTTCACCATCGGCAATTCCTGCCCCCGATGCACTCGTCAACACCAGTTTGAAGGTACGCTCTCCTTGCGCGATACTCAAGTCATTGATAGGTACAGAGACACTAGTGCTGGTTGCACCAGCGGCAATCATAGCCGTCCCACTCTGTGGTGTGTAGTTTGTGCCTGCTAGCGCGGTGATATCATCCGTTATATAGCTCACGGTGACATTGTTGACCGATGGGTTTGAGAGATGAATGGAAATGACTATATTGCCCACCGTTTCGTTTGCGCTGACATCACTGACCGATAACATCGCTGTATCGTTATCCGCAATAGTTCCCACAGCCTGCGTCTGGGCCAATACGCCATTGATAGCATTGCTCAGATTAAGGACCAAAGTTTCGTTGCCTTCATCCAGTGTATCATTTACGAGCAGGATACCAACCTGTGTTGTCAAACTGCCCGCAGGGATGGTTGTTGTTCCAGCCGCTGCACCAAAGTCAATGTTGGACTCAGCACTGCTGGGACTGCTTTCGGATGTCGCATAATCGACCTGTATATCAAGCGGATATGTTTGTGACAACGTGAGTGTAAACTGTAGCACACTGGCATCTTCATTCACAGTTGGGTTGTCGATGGTGATATCCGGTGGTATGTTGGTGGTTACTACAGTTGTTGTTGTCACATTTGTGGTTGTTGTCACATTTGTGGTTGTTGTCACGTTACTCTGGATACCATTCCCATGAATCACAAAGGTGTACGGATCACCGCTGGTTGTGAGCATAAGTGTAGCTGTCACCACGCCAGTGTTTACTGGGGCAAAGGCTACTGTAAACGTCGTCACATCACTGTTATTGAGTGTTGTGTTGGCGGGCTGAGTGTTGACAGTAAACGCGTTGATTGCGCCACTCAAGCCAATGGTGGGGTTGCCATCCAATGTCAGACTGATGCCACCACTGTTAGTGAGGGTAAAGGTGCGCGTGGCTATGTCTGCCGCAATGCCAGCTGTGCCAAAGTTGGGTGGGCATGTGTTGGTGACGGTGATGGTTCCGCTGTTGGCGGGCGTGGAAGAGGATGATGTAGATACCTGATTGTGATACAAAATAGCGTATGGGTTGGGAGGACTTCCTAAATCCCCCCCTGTAATGAGAAAGTCGAGGTCGCCATCATTGTTGACATCACGCAGTGTAGATGAGCCATAGGTAACATCCGTAAATAGTTGTGTTGTCTCTTCGGTAAAGTTACCAGAGCCATCATTGAGATAGATTGTTGTGACTGGTGTACCCGCACCATTTGATCCTGTGATAAATATATCAAGGTCGCCATCATTCTCCGCATCACCCCATGAAACCGAGCCAAAGCCATATCCCCAAAAATTCTGGGTTGTATCCTCGGTAAAGTTCCCACTACCATCATTTAGATAGAGCTTTGAAATTGCATAGCCTGTACTGGTTTGACCTGTTAAGAAGAGGTCTAGGTCACCATCGTTTTCTACATCACCCCATGCCAGAGAACTTCGTCTTACTGGTGCAAAAGGTTGGCTACTATCATAGCTAAAGTTGCCATTGCCATCATTGATGTACAATCTTGTATCAGGGGCCAGCGTAAG
>JBCCFC010001114.1:0-4532 GCA_039029935.1 Chloroflexota bacterium | reverse complement strand
GAAGTTCGTAATGCCGATATAGAGCCTCACCAATAACGCTGTCTTGCCAGTTCTTCGTCGTCCTACCAAAGCATGACTATTATTGGGCATATCTGGAATGAACCCAACCCATTCATCCAGATACATCTCAAATTCTTTTTTGCGGTTGACAAATAAGTCACCAAGTGAGTCAATTAACGCTTTTTTGTCTGTTTTCATTCTGTCCCCTTTGTAGAGTGTTCATGAAGACCAATCAAACTACATAGATGACTCTATCGTACCGCATAACCGTGAATTTAACAAGCATAGATAGAACATACTATCGCCAGTTACTGCGTATCAACATCACCCGTGCTGACCGTTTCACCATCTGATAGCCCAGACAAAATCTCGGCGTTGACAAAATCACGCAACCCCACTTCGACAGGTCGCAGTTCGAGTTCGCCATTGGAGGCGACGACAAAGACGGCGTTGACGCCAGGCGCCAGTTCTCGCAGTGCTTGGACGGGGACAAGCAGCGCGTTGGTGGCCTCACCAGCGATAATCTCGATTTCAGCGTTCATGCCAAAGAGCAGGTTGACAGGGTGTTCAGCGAGGTCAATGCTGGCCCATGCTTGAACAGCAGATGCGCCATCGACTGTCACCAGTGAGGGTTCGACGCGGATGATCTCGCCGTGAAAGGCGTTGTCGGGGAAGGCTTCAAAGATCATGGTGACGGGATTGCCCAGTTGGGCGTTGGCAATATCTAGTTCTTCAATCCAGAAGCGCACTTGGGCCGATGCATATTCGGCAACAGTGATGATAGTACCCGTACTGGCCTGTTCGCCACGCTGGGCGTTGACCGCCGTGACCACACCTGCAACAGGCGATTGAATCAGCGTACCATCCAAGTCCATAATAGCGGCTTCCAGATTGAGCCGTGACTGTTGCACAGCAAGCGTGACAGCTTCGAGGTCGTTGCCATCGGGTCCCGTCATGAGGTCGGCCAGTTGCGCCTGTGCCTGTGTCACTTTGGCTTGGCTGGCAGCAACGGCCATTGAGTCCGCACCCTGTTGCAGTTGATTCAGTGCCTCCTGCGCTTGGGCAACACGGGCACGAGCGGTGGCAATCTCCTCTTCCTTGGGACCCGCTGCACTCAAGTTGTATTGGGCCAGTGCCTTTTCATAGGCAATGGTGGCCTGTTGCAGTGCTGCCGCCTGCTGCGTTCGTCCAATGTCACTACGCCAGGCCACTTGGTCATAGTCGGATTGAGCCGCCGCCAGATTGACCTCGGCATTTTTCAGATCAGCGCGCAGAGTTGTGTCTTCCTCCGCCGTCAGCCCGGATAGCAATGTGTTGAGTGACTGCTGCGCACTAAGGAGTTCATTCTGGGCAGCAGTCAATTCTTCGGACGAAGGGGGCGAGACCAGATTATTGTACTCGGATTGGGCTGCGGCAAGACTGGCCTGTGCTGCGGCGGTATCGGCCACCGATGCTGATTCGGTCGCATTCTCAAGCTGAATCTCGGCTTGGCGCAAATCAATGCCCGCTTGCACAACGGTTCTGCGCACATCCGCATCATCCAAGACCGCCAACAATTCACCAGCCTCCACACTATCACCGACCTGCGCATAGAGTTCCTTGACTGTGCCCGCTACGCTAAAGGCTAGATGCATCTCGTTGCCCGGCAAGACTGTACCAACACCACCCGCTGTGATTAAAATATCACCACGCCGAACTGGGGCTGTTGCAGGGGCAGCTTCTTCGGACGCAACTTGTTGGGCTGGCTGCAAGAAGGGAACAGAGAACGGCAATGTGTTGGGAATGGCTTCTGTCACCGATGCTGGGACAACTGTGTCTATAGAGTCTGACGTATAGGCATAGATGCCACCTGCAATCACTAGCAACAGGACCAAACCAAACAGCAATCTTCGGCGACGACGGCGTCTATGTCTACGCAAAAAATCGAGGTCTTCCAATTCATAGGCGTTGTCCAAGTCCTCTATGTCGGGCAGTTCATAGGCATCACTCCCCGCATTTTCCTTCAATGAAAGTGATTTTTTTGCAGCTTTGGTCTCTTCTAATTCGTACATGTTTGGTTCTTTTTGATTGGTCATTGGTTAAATTGGTAAACGAAATATAAAGGTTGCCCCAGCATTGCTCTGGCTTTCAGCCCATATCCTGCCCTCATGCCCCTCCACAATTGACTTGGCAATGGCAAGCCCCAAACCGGAGCCACTATCGGTGCGCTGTTGCTGATTTTGTTGTGTGTTTCTATGCCGTGATTTGTCGCCGCGATAGAAGCGATGGAACACATTCTCTAACTCAACGGATGTGAGTCCAAGACCGTTGTCACTGACTGAAATTTCAACGGCTTGTTCTGTCTCCGGTGACTTTGCAGAGATAACAACCGTTCCCCCTACGGGTGTATACCGTAGCGCATTACTTAACAAATTGCTGAGAACTTGCAGAATGCGGTCTACGTCTACATGAATAGGCGGCAGGGTCGGTAGCCGATCTGGGCTTTCTAAAATTAGCGCAATCTCTTTCTGGTCAGCAATCGGTTTATGGGCGGCAATGCTCTGTTCGAGCAGTTCAAGAATCGCCACTGTCTGAAAATCAAAGTGTAATTCACCTGCTTCGACCAACGACAATGTCCGTAGATCTTCGACCAAGCGACGCAAATGTTCGGATTCATCCTGAATCACCTGAAAAGTCTCTGTCGTTGCTGGTAACACACCATCATTTAATCCCTCGGCATGACCTAGAATGATGCTAATAGGGGTACGCAGTTCATGCGCAATATCAGCGGTCATCTGACGACGTAAGTGTTGTTGTTTCGCCAGTGATGTGTTCATGTGGTTGAACGACTCCGCCAGCACACCGACTTCATCCTGTGAACGCACAGGAACCTGTTGATTAAGCTCGCCCTGTCCAACACCACGGATGGCGGCAGTGATCTCTTTGAGCGGACGAATCAAGCGGCGTTCGAGGAGAATGCCGACCAAAAACGAGAGGAGAACGGCACTCAGTGCGGCATAGAGTAATGACTGATTGACACGACGGGTAAACAGGCGGTGCATGGGGTGACGGAAACCGCCAAAAAACGTGTTTGTCTGCCATGATGTCCCCAGTCGTTCCAGCCAATCCGCCAATTCGCTGTGGGTTTCATTTAAAATGAACGTCCCAACCGTCTCACCCTCAACCACAATTGGCATCCCCTGAGCCAAGAGCGATGTTGGAACCTTTGAACCGGGGACGAAGCCAGGACCAGGCAAAATCACGCGTCCTTCTTGATTCGTCACGACGAAGTTTCGCAGTGCAGGTAGCGTACTGTCCATTTGTAATTGGGTGTTGTCAAGCGCACGAATACCGCGCAATGCATGGCGGGTCTCCTCCCACGAGTGTGTCTCTTGATAGCTCTGTGCGATTCTTTCGACAGTTTCTTCAGGGGTCAAAATTTGGAGGAAGCTCCGAAACTCATAAACGACGATGAGTTGGGCAAAGATGGCGACTAGCGAGACGCCCAACAAACTGACGGCTAAGAATGCGAGAATCAGCTTGGACGAAAGCGACTGTCTAACCCATTTCATGATGATAGAAAACGATAGCCAACACCATAGACCGTTTGAATATACTCCGGCTGACGCGGGTTATCACCCAATTTGGCGCGCAGGTTTTTGATATGCAGATCAATCGTACGGTCATAGACATCATAGGCATTGCTACGAATATGGTCGAGTAGCGTGGCGCGTGAGAAGACATGGTTGGGTGTGGACATAAACAGATAGAGCAAATCAAATTCGGTACGTGTCAGGTCAAGTACGCTGTCCGCAAGCCATGCATTGCGGCTATGCATGTCGATGGCAAGATTCTTGACCCGCATTTGGTGCGCTGGCGTTGCCGATGTTTGTTCTGGAGATTGGCTGTACTTCTTGGCACGGCGAAAGGCTGTACGCACCCGTGCCATCAACTCCTGCATCCCAAACGGTTTGGTGATATAGTCATCCGCGCCTAGCTCCAACCCCAACACTTTGTCATGCTCCTCTACCTTAGCCGTCAACAAAATGATAGGAATCGTGCGCTCGCGTTGATAGAGCTTCAGAAAGGTTAAACCATCCATCTCTGGCATCATGATGTCGAGCAGCACCAAGTCGGGGTCCGATTGACGCGCCACTGTCAAGGCCTCTTGGCCGTCACTAGCCGTTACCACGTCGTAACCATCGCGCAGTAGATAGGCGCGGATCATGGAGACAATCCGCTGTTCGTCATCGACAATAAGAACGGTTTTAGACATACATCCTCTGTTGCAATGTGAAACTGTGATAGAATATACAATCAATTACGCCTACACCATCACACCCGTACACCGTCACACCCGTACACCATCACACCCGTACACCATCACACCCGTACAACATCCCACAAGCTACTCTGCGGCTCGTGCGTACAGCAACTCAACCAGCGGTTCCATTGCAAAGGCAAAAACGCCTTCTACCGGCAGTACGACGACCTCGTCGTGCTCTACAACGAGAAGTTCGCCAAGCCGGGCCAGGCCATCATGAGCGCCCTCG
>JBCCFC010001113.1:0-4535 GCA_039029935.1 Chloroflexota bacterium | reverse complement strand
GAAGTAGTCCTTGAATTGGCGAAAATCTCGAAAGAACTATTGTAGAGGAGTTTTATTTTTATGTAAGTAATTCTCCGAATCCTCCATATATTTATGTGCTTCATCTAAACATCCAATGGCAATCAATGCTCTACTATAGGCAACCAGCAATTCCCCCTTGATTAATAAGTCTTGATTTTCTAGTAAATTTAACCCTTGTTTGCAATATGCAATTGAATCCTCGTAATTACTATTACGATGTAATCTATCCGCTAGATACAAATAAGCCTCAGCTTGATACTCACAAGTAATATCCGAATCCGGAATTTTCTTCAATAGTTCCAAAGCGTTTTGCAAAAATGAAGTTGCCAGCGAAAGATCATCATAGGGCGAAAATCGACCCAACACAAGATAGGCTCTAGCCTTTGTCTCTAATGGCAACTCATGCTGTACCAAATCAGTCAAGAGATTGAGTAGCGGAGTTTTCTGCCCGCGATTGACCATCAGCACTGCATTATCCCGATGTACCAAGAGACTCGCCGCAATTTGATACTCCCGCGCCTCAAAATAATGTTTGGCAGCGGAGAGCATGTCCTCTTCTTCATACTCGTAATACTCGCCCGCATGGAGATGGAGTTCGCGCCGTTGACGACGGCTGGGCAACTCGTAGTAAAAGCTGCGGATAATGGCGTGGTGGTTATAGCGGTCTTCATTCGGTCGCTGTGCGTCTGCAACTACATAGGAAAGCATGGTCGCCTGATAACGCTCACGCCACAGCAGAAAACGTTCACAGAGCACATGAAGCGGACGACGTAAATTTTTTTGCGAGACCAGACTCTCAATGGCATCACGGCTGCTGGGTATACCCAACACGGCCAGCGCACTCTGGATATCGCGCTCCACATCATCGAGGGAGCTATCCAATTCATGCAACAGGTAGCGTTCCACACTTTCTTCATGGACCAACTGTGTGACAAACGCTTCGGGGTCATCAATGCGATGAAGCGTGTCAATCGCCATCGTGAGCAACTGCCCATTGCCTTGGGTGGTGGCATAGAGATGGTCAAAGAGGTCGTCATCCAGCGCGACTTGACGGGTGGTCAATAACGCCTCAACATCATCCATGTCCATGCCTTGCAACGGTTTAAACTGGTTACGTCGAAAATAGATAAAATTGGGCAGCACACGCGAAATGAGAATCAACGATAGCTGACCTTCTTGGACCACCCCGTATAGCCGCTCGACAAATTGCTGTAAAATTGTATCATCATCAACCGTATCATAGAGGTAGTGAAAGTCATCCAAACAGAGCAGGTAGTCATGTCCTTTTAGCGATTGAAACACATAGTCAATAAGGACTTCGGCGGGGGGTAGCCGCGTCTGGGTTTGCTGTGCGCCTTGCAGCATCCGCCAGATATCGGGTTGGTCATTCCATGCCAAAAAGCCCGCCAACTGCCAGATCAGGGCATAGACATCCTCCCCTTGATGAAAACTGTGCCAAAAGATATTCTTGGCGTTTAGGGCAGATGTGTCAATGTGGTGCTGGACCAGAGCCGCTCCCATCATCGTTTTGCCTACCCCTGCCATCCCCGCGATCACCGCAAGGTTAGCGTCGTTCAACATTTGCGTATAAAAGTCCAGCTCATGGGTACGTCCAATAAAGCTATCAGTGGACGGCGGCTGCGCAGGTTTCGGCGGCGGTGGAATATCAAGCGTTTGCTGGGCGGACTGCTGCTCGGCAATCTCAAAAAGCTGCCCATGCTTGGCGCGCAAAAAGAGAACAGGTACACCCCAGTCAACCTCACCACTGTCCGTCTCCATAAAGATGCACCGCCGTGCCTCAGCCACAGCCGCTTCGAGCGGATAGCCTAGTGCAATACAGCGATAAAATTCACGCGTAAAGACCAAGGCGGCATCATCTGCAAAGGGATATTGCATGGCAACAACGGCAGGTAGACGCCGCTGTAACAGGCGTGGGGCCAACCCCACTAGCGGTTGACTAGATGAGCGTGTGGCCGTTTGGCAGGCATTGAGGACCACCAGTCGTGTCTCGTTGGCGTTGGTGAAGAAGTCGCGAAAGGTGCGCTCATCGACAGGATGTGCGTGTTCATCCTCATCCTCCAGAATGACATAGGCGGTGTCATCCTGAAAGAGGCCATGCCCCACAAAGTGAAACACATGGGGTGCAAAGCTGCGAATAGCATGGTTAATCTTACTGATGATGGCATGTTCGAGAATCTGAATTTCAACACGACCTTGGTCAACCCATTCCTGCAATGCATCCCCAATCAACGCTTTCTCCTCTTCAAAGTTGAGTTGATGCAGGTTTATAGGATTGGAGATGACTACAAGAATACGCAGCGGCGGTGAAATTTGGGTGGCCTTGACGCGGTGTGATACACGCATGGCGACATAGCGCACCAGAGCCGTATCGCTAGCTGTAGCCAAAAACAGCTCATCTTTGGGGTCATAGAGATACTCCCAAGGCAATGCCGCCAACTCTGGTGCTTGGATGTTGAGCCGGATACGCAGTCGTTTTTCCTGTGCGCGTACAATGTTGAGGCTGGCATAGTAGAGCTTACCAATGTCGCCAACAAAAAGCTCTTCAAAGAGAAATGTACCAAACTCTGTTAGGAAAAGTTCATCGGTGTCACGTTCTTCGAGCGCACCCAGCATGTCCTGTATTTCATAGTCGGTAAGGTCAAGTGAAATTGTGGTGCTGATCTCACCCGCGGGTGAGTATACGACTGTTGCTGGGTAGCCAGTGTCTGTTTGAGTGCCGATGAGTAGCTCGAAATCTTCGTATGGCACATGGCTTCTGATTATGGTTTGTTGGTGATTTGATTTGATATGCATTAGATATGATAAATGTCGAATAAGCCTACTTTACACTACAAAATAATAGTACGCCACCTGATAATGTTGCCATACCAAAGGCATGGCAACATTATTCGATTTGCTTGTGTGTCGAAATGATGTAGCTGGGTTGCGTCGTTGTTATGATTTATGACCCGCTCAATCAGCGTCAGTTCTTCGTCTTATCCACAGTCGCCACCTGCCCTCGCATCAACCACACCGCCCCCCCAATTGCAGCACCACCCACCGCAACGGCAATCGGCGCGCTACTCAACTCGGCAATTGTCCCTAACACAACACCGCCAACCCACGTGAAGCCAAAGACCTGTGTATACAAACCTTGCACGCGCCCTTGCATATGCGGAGCCGTCATCAACAACACACTCGCCGTAATTGTGACCTCAAAAGCCATTAATGCCCCTTGCATGAGGAAAATTAAGAAGAGAGAGAGCATATAGTTGGTTGAAAGCGAAAAGAGCAGGATAAAGAGAGCCGTGCTGATACCTGCCGCAAAGATGAGCCGTCCTTTCTTTTCGTAGTCGCCCAATCCGGCCACAATCGTTGTCGCTATTAGGGAACCCACCGCACCAGCGGTGGTCAAGAAGCCTAGCCCAGAGGCATCGACAAACAGGATATCACGGGCAATGACGGGCAACATGGATAAATTCGCCCAGCCCAATAACGACATAAGAAAGGCCAAAATGATCATAGAAAGCAATAATTGATAATGCCGAATGTATGAGAAAGCTGCACCAACTGCCTGTAGTACAGATTTTTGTGCTATCGCCGTTGTCTCTTTGACGCGAGGACTAAAATCACCTGTAATAAATACGGTGCAGACTGCACCAATCAGTCCGCAGGTTGCGCCAAATAGATAGCCAAACCCGATCCCATATGCGCTGATAATCAATCCGGCGATGCTTGATGCGACAATGTTGCCGACATTAAAACCAAGCATTTGAGCCGCCGTTGCATTCAAGGTTCGCTCTGGGCCAACAACATCGACCAAGATGACATTGATGGCAGGCCAGCGAACTGACACACAGACGCCTTCGATGACGCTGGCAACGAGAATATGCCATAGCTCAATACGCCCTTCAATCACCAAAATGGCGAGACCCGCTGCGACCAAACTAGCCCCTGTTTCGGATAGAAACAGAGCAGTACGGCGGTTAACCCGATCTAACAGTACACCTGCAAAACCGCCCAGTGCAATTTGTGTCAAGCCGCGTACCGCAGGTGCTGCTCCGACCCAAAAGGGTGAATCAGTGATGGTTAAGACAAGCCAACCACGCACCACAAACACAGCAATCAGCCGCATTGAGCCAAAGACAGAGTTCAGCCACAGCCAGCGATAGGCTGGAATGGCTAACGATGTAAATAGGCGTTGTAGATAGGATGCCTGCTCAACAATGTCAGAACGGTCTGTTGTCATGAATTTTCTTGGATTTCCTCCGATTGGATGAATTAAGCATTCATCTGTTTAGATTGCAAAAACGAGGAACCTGTTTGCACTTGTTCCGCACCGCTTTTATACTACAACTCAGAACATTGTCCTATTGGCGCATATTCAATAAGTACACAAACGCAATAATTTACCAGCGGTGAAATCATCGGTTTGTATACTTTTTGATTGTATAGGAAAGTGTAAAATAACAGGTTAAAAACCTGTTAAAGTGTAGAATATTTTATTGTATAGG
>JBCCFC010001112.1:0-4538 GCA_039029935.1 Chloroflexota bacterium | reverse complement strand
ATGCCTGTCATGAACTCTTTGCCAGCGAGACAGACTTTGTGTTTGAGGCATACTATCCAGTCCTACGCGCTGCCCGCCAGATGAGCGGTGGCGTCGGCAGCACTGCTGTCCAGGGCAAAGGCGTTCTCGCTGAGGTTGCCTTCGCCATCAACGCGGAAGAGTCCGGCGGACATGGGCATTCCATCCACAATCAGCCAGCCTTCATATTGCCAACCTTCGCCCAGTGCCTCTAACCCTGTAAACGAGAGTTCGAGACCAACGGCGTCGCCAATCATGCCATCATGTCCCATCTCGCTGTCCATTGCACTGTCCATTCCGCTGTCCATTCCACCGCTCATCTGGCGGGCAGCGCGTAGGACTGGATAGTATGCCTCAAACACAAAGTCTGTCTCGCTGGCAAAGAGTTCATGACAGGCATTACACGAGTCAGTTGGGAAGGCGGTGGCTGTGTCGGCCAAAGGACCACCATGCTCCTCTGTGTTGGTAAAGCTAAAGTAGGCCCAGTAGCCTGGCTCGTCGGGGAAGTATTCCGCACTCTTGATCGTGGCTTCTAGGCCAATAAACTCGCCCATGAAATAGCCATTGCCGCTGGGTGCGCTCTTGGCACCAACGCTGAGTAACTCTTTGATCAGGATGGTTCCGTCTGGATATTCGCCTGTCTCCTTAAACGCAGCATAACTTTTTGGATCGATATACACGTTGTGGAATTCAGGAAACGCGGCCTGACCATTGTTGAGATCGTTAGGCGTTAGCGGGGTCCCGACATAAATCCACGTCTCGCGGAAATCAAAGTCAGGGCGGATCAGTTCACCCTGCTCATTGATCTCGAAGTAGGTCTCAAGCAGTGGGGCGGCGTCATGTGCGCTCATCCCCTCATTGCTCATCCCCTGGCTGCTCATCCCCTCGCTGCTTGTGGCTGGCATTGGTGCTGGTTGACAGGCCACCACAACCAAACCTGTACACACCACCACAGCGATAAACAATGCAATTTTTTTTGTAAATGACATTTCCTCTCCTTGGCTTTAAGTGAAGTGAATTATCTAATTTGAAACCGAGCAATACAACAGCAGATGCAGGGTAAGATAGGGATGAGTCATTGGAGGTCCAAATGGTGGCCGTCCTCCAATGACTCATCCGCCCTCATTCATTCAACCCTAGACGCTGAACATCCTCCACTGTTGATTGACTCACGTCCCTCGGATAGGATAGCAGGATGCTATGTCCAAAAAGTCCTACCCCAATGGATCATTGTGAAAAAGTCTCTGGACATTTTGCAAATAATCGACAGTGCGGCGGTTCTACCCGCTGACGGCAAAGTCATTGGGCGCCAAAACAGGCGATGGACAGTTGACCACAAATCCAGTCGGATGGGTATCAGGCACACCATTCAGTTCTACCAGTACGCCCGCCTCAACCAGTTCACGTACTTCGCTGGAATCCTTGACAACATAGGCCGAGCTTGGGTCTACCCATGAGAGGGTGTAGTGATCCCAGAACGGGCTCCACGCGGGATGGCCTCCTTTGTGATCAAAAATGGCGGGCTGGAAGCCCATCACACCGGAGCCTTCGATGCCATTACTAAAGACCCAAATCTCGTCTGTGCCGCCCAGAGGTTTGAGTTGATTGGTGACAGGGGCGTTTGGCACATTCATCATCTCGCCAATCATGCCCGCATCGGTGAGGATGTAGCGACTCCCCGGATAGCACTGGTGTAGCTTCATGGTCACGGTCATGTTGGTCGTGTCTGGTGGCGCAAAAAGCTGACCAGCACCTAGTGAAACGGCCAATTCAGGATCGACAGAGAGTTCACCGCCAGGCCACTTAATGAAGGGATAGTTGACAAACGTGTCCGTCATCTCGACCGTGGCCTCACCCACTTCTGCTGCCATTGCAATAGCCTCTGCGGACGACAGGTCCGCATCCGACGCGCCGGGGTCAACCTTGATAACACGACAGAGTGGCGACCATTTGTCATCACCAGGGATTTTGGACACCACAGGCGGGCGCCCATCGCTAAACATGCAGTAGGTATTGACATCCTCTGCGGGCATGGCTGCGGCCACAGAGAGCAGCGGTACATAGGTCAAACCGACCTCGTTGGCGAAGTCCGCATTGGAAGCATCTGTGCGGATGAGATAGACATCCTCGCCATTGTAGAGTGCGTGGTGCATAAAAAACGTCACCGAGCCAAACATACCGGGCCATTCATCGCTACTAAGCGTATAGTCAATGACATCACCTGCCATCACCTTGCCATCGACAGGATCGAGCGCAGTCGATGGAGCTTCCGTGATTTTCACGATTGGCTCGGCGACATCAGGCGACGTTTGGTCTGTTGGCTTAGTCGTCGGGGCAGTTCCAACAGGTGGATTGATAGTACAAGCAGCAAGCACGAGGGCACTGCCACCCATACCGCCATACTTTAGAAATTGTCGGCGAGATAAAGTAGATTGCGTTAATCGCCATGCCATGTCTATTGTCTCCTTTTTTGAAAGTGAAGTTGTGATTTCAAGTTTTTAAGTGCGTCTATAAGACGGTTTTATGAGGATAGCAGAGGGCTGTGGCGAAAAAGTCCTAACCCAGATACGATTTAATGGAAAGTGTGTGGACATTTTGAATGAGTTTGAATGAAACCGATTTGTCCCCCTATAACCGATAAAGTAAAATGAGATGATCTAAACAGGCTACCTTATTTCGGCTCAAAATTGGGTATGGTGACGACACCAAAGAGCATGATGCGACTTTTGGGTATAGAATACTTGACAAAATTTGGATAGAAATTTAAAAGAAGATGGCAAAAGAACGGGGGGAAAACATCTATGATTGACTGTGATGTACACAATGACTGGGCCAACGCCAATGTGCTGTTACCCTATATAGATGACAATTTTCGCGATTATTTAGAGCGTGGTGAACGTGTTGGTGGCCCCGACAGCTTTCCGCATGGGCATCGCCCGTGGCTGCATCCCGAAGGCTATCGGCGTGCAGATCTGGCTCCGCAAGAAGGAATGGCCGCGGGTGCGGATTATGCCATGATGAAGCGTGAATTGCTGGACAAATTTGACATAGAGTTTGCGATTCTCACAGGTGAAGAATTGATGGACCTCTCCACGTTAGCCAACCCCTATTATGCCAGTGCATTGGCGCGGGCGGGCAACGAATACACAATTGAGCATTGGTTAAGCCTTGATGCGCGTCTAAAAGGCTCGCTGACCATCGCACCACAAGACCCGCGGGGGGCAGCAGCAGAAATCCGGCGGCGAGGTGACCATCCGGACATTGTGCAGGTCATTATGACCGCAGGTGCGCGCCGTCCCTATGGCGAACCGTTCTATCATCCCATCTGGGAAGCTGCCGCCGAGGTAGGCATTCCTGTTGCTATGCATCTAGGTGGCAACGGTGGCGTCAATGCGGAGACCAGTTTTGCCATGCAGCCGACCTTTTACTATGAACATCATGCGCTGCTCTGCCAAGGCGCCATGAGCCATGTCGCCAGTTTGATTGTCAATGGTGTTTTTGAAAAGTGGCCGTCGTTGCAGTTTATCATTATCGAGTGTGGTGTGGCGTGGTTGCCATCAATGCTCTGGCGGTTGGATGCAACCTATAAGTCACTGCGCAAGGAAACGCCTTGGCTCAAACGTTTGCCCAGCGAATATGCACGTGACCACATCCGCATGACCACACAACCATTGGAGCAACCCGCCAACAAAGAGCATCTGTGGGCCGCCTTGGAAGCCATAGACGGCAAGCACACGCTGCTCTATGCGTCGGATTATCCGCATTGGGATTATGATGACCCCCATGAAGTTGCCATTCCCAAGGCGTGGAGAGAGAACATTTTTGAGTTAAATGCGCGTCAAGTCTATCAGAAATTGCCAGCCAAAGAGAGTGCGTAAACGCTATGTCATCTAATGCAAAGTTATCCAATTCAAATCAACGCAGAGCGCGTAAACAATTCAATCTTGGTCCCGCCGATTTGCAGCATGGTGAACGGCGCGTCATTGATGTAGACGGCAGGAGCATTGGCCTGTTTAACGTCAACGGTGAGTATTTTGCCCTTCATAATCGTTGCCCACACATGGGTGGCAATTTATGTGCGGGTCCAGTGACGGGTACAGCCCTTTACACCGATACAAATGAGTTTGTTTATGGTCGTCATGGTGAACTGGTTCGTTGTGGCTGGCATGGGTGGGAATTTGAGATTGCGACGGGGCAGTGTCTTGTGGATGAACGGATGAAGGTACGGACGTATCCGGTTACGCAGGAAGCGGGTCAGCTCGTGATTCATATTTAGCGTCTGTTGTATCCGTTGTATTATCCTCATATCGTATGCGCTCAATCGCATCACGTAGTGTCTCATTATTAAATGTCTCAGCTAAAAATTCAAGTCTGTCAAAAAAGCCATCTTCCCCAAGAATCACAATATTGCGCGATTCAACTTCATACATAAAATGATTGTAGGAAACACCAGCCATGATAGCCCCTGAACGCAGGTCAACAGTTCCCTTCATATATGATTGAATTGCCCGTTCTAATTT
>JBCCFC010001111.1:0-4542 GCA_039029935.1 Chloroflexota bacterium | reverse complement strand
GAGGTGGCGTTGTTGATGGCGATGGCGAGGCGGGTGTCGAGGAAGGTTGAGACCTCCGGAAGATTATAACATAAATTGGGTACGTTCATCTCACTTTTTTGACCTCCCGGAGGTCGGCCCTTATTGCATCTGTATTCGGTAGCATTTAATCATTAAATCATCCATATTGTTTTTTGAGCGGTGTTTTTAATGGTAAATGAAGGTTGTGGTGCGTCATTATATGCTGGTGAAATCTCTAGCTGATAGGGACCACCCTTTGTTGGGCCTGAAAAATAGAAGCAGCCACCACAAATAAGTTCGTCTCGTTTCATAAAGTCACCTTGATGCATGGCTAGTTGCATGACGTTATGGCTAATGCCATCTGGACAGGTGTGAGTCATATAGCCCTTCTCGCCTTAGCAGTGAACCCAGTTCCCCTCGGTCTGTACACTCCTCTGCCTCTGACAATATTCTTCGTTTATATTCTGCATTAAATCTCCTTCTTTCTGCTTTTTTTTGTACTTCTGGACTTGACACGTTTGACACGATTCCCATCAAATCATTCGTTTCTACTTGCTGATTCTGAGACATATTTCCTCCCTTATTTTCCCTAACTTTTAGAGAAGTTTTGTCTCACCCTATATTAGCACAGAAAGTGATTCCGTATTTATCGTATCCTGAGCATCCATATCACGCAAATCGTCATCTATCAACGCCATCAACCCATCCGCAAAAGTCCCCCGCCAGTTCACAAAATCATGCCCACCATTGTACTCAGCATAGTGAAGCGGATACCCTTTGGCGCGCAACACATTGCGGAAATGACGATTCGACGTGACCTGATTGGGCGTAAACCCTGGGGTATTCCACCCTTCATAGACACCGACATCTTGGTAGAAACGCAGTGGTAGCTTGGGGCTATCCACAAACTGATTGATCAGCCATTCATGCTCGGTTGCGTGGTCAGGTTTGCGGCTAAACGAGCCAGATTGCGTGAGGACATTGCCAAAGACTGTGGGATGATTGAGCGCGGCAAACACTGCCGCCAACCCGCCATTGCTCAGGCCACCGACGATGGTCTGGGCAGGGTCTGTGGTGACGTGGTAGTCTTGGCGCACCCAAGGGAGCAGTTCTTGAATCAAGAAATCGTTGAAAAATTCGTTAAAACGTAGTTCGATGGCACGTTGGCCTGGTACATTGTCGATAAAAACAGCCACAAGCGGTGGAATTCGCTCTCCTGCTAGCAAGTTGTCTAAGATAGTCGGAGCGGGGATGACGTGTGTGTAATCCCATCCATCAAAGAGGAGCAGAAGTCCATACGGGTCATGGTCTGCGGTGTAGCCCGGTGGTGTATAGACCCAGACACGTCGTTCATTATCCAGAATCTCACTACGCACATGGTGGCACTCAACTTTTCCAACAGGGTTATCCGACTGAGGTGTAATCCAAGGCTGTGGTGGCGCATCAGGCAGGGCAATAATCGAGTCTCGCATTTCTTGGCTATCAGGATTTTCATCATCCGCCTCAAAGACAAGCTCATGAGGATTAAGTGGATCGAGTTGCCAATTTTCTGCCATTACACCCCAATCTTCAATTTCGCTCCAATGTACAGCAGGTCCATTGGGCGATAACTTGTAAAAGGAGCGCGTATCTGCGGGGAATTGATACGGTCGATACCAGATATCGGTGTCAGGCATGTGCGTCATCTGATTGTCTCGGAAGTCATAGCTCACCAAGTCACTGATGACAATTACAGTGTCGAGGTCTGTCTCGGCACGCCAGAGAAATGTGACCAGCCGATGACCGTCATCCCCCTCGATAGGTTCGATGAGCGGTGTGCCTTGTTCGGCCATCTCTTGCCAGAATGTAGATATAGCGGTCTCGTCGCCGTTTGTGATTGCCTGTTGTAATGCGATTAAGCGTGGACTTTCCAACGAAGTTTGCGTTTGCATATGTGGCTCCTCTGTCGAACATGACCTCAACTACCAAGAAACGACTTTCCCGTAGTTTTTATAGGTGCATAGCATGTTAGTAACAGTGAACCATAGTAATGTTAGAATGAAAGTAGCAGCTTGTTAGAGAAGTGATAGAATCGCTACAGTCAAAGAACGCAATGAATGACTCCCTGACTAATGGTCATGCCCATTCCAAGTTGGATGACCAACATTTTCAAACTCAATATCCTCATATATATCCGCTAAAGATAGTTCACCGTTGACGGTTGACAGATGAAGCGTATCCGAAACATGGCGATACTCTGTTTGTTTCCATGTTCCATCATCTTGCCGAACATACTGTTCAATCTGAGGTGTTTCCTGCTCAACCAAAATATACTCTGCCAAAGAGGGGATCGTGCGATAATGTTGGAACTTTTTCCGTGATCATATGCCTTGGTTGATGTCGGCAAGACTTCAATGATAACCTTCGAGTTTAGTAGGACATCTTGTTTATTGCCTTCAAACTGGTCTGGCCCACAAACCACAACGATATCAGGGTAGGTGTACAGACCGCTTTCGGTTTTGACACGCATATCGCTTGGGTAGACCCTGCATTTATTTTTACCTCTACGCTGACGAAGTTGATTTTTCAATACGAAAATCAGGTTGGTGATGATGAGATTGTGATTTCGGCTGGCTCCCGCCATTTGATAGACTTGGCCTTGAAAATATTCGCTTTTGGTTTCGCTTTTTCGCTCTCGCGTTAAATATGCCAGTGGAGATAGAGTTTGTGTTGCAACGGTCATTCATTCCTCCTTGTTTAACGTCCTGAAATATCAAGAGAAAACATTGATTTTGCGTTTATGGTATACTTTACATCTGCATCTAGGTTTATATCTACAGAATATGAACTTGTTGCCGGACCTATACTCTGAGGCACTAGGCTTATCCTCTGCCGAAGAGCGTTTTGGCAAGTTTGGATTGTATGATCTGGTTGATTGGTGGCAGGCAAGATCGCGTTATCCCTTTAATCGGTTAGCTGCCTTGAATAAAACAATTGACTTATTTTTGGAGCAACTATATATAGAGCAGAGGAGTATAGGCTATGCGTCAACGAGTTGATCGCCAACGGATTGAATTGTTTCTACAGCGGCTTGGGCGACGGTTTACCAACCCAGGGCCGCCTTATTTGGTTGGTGGTACAACAATGGTCTATGAAGGACTGCGTCAGCAAACACTTGATATTGATATCAGCTTTGATATTGCCAACGAAGATCACAGTGCCTTTATCAGCGCGATTCGTGAACTCAAAGAAAGTCTATCACTCAACATTGAGGAAGCCTCACCCGAAGATTTTATCCCTGTACCATCTGGACACAAAGAGCGCAGTGAGTATATTGGGCGATATGGGCAGTTGGATGTCTTTCACTATGATTTGTATAGCCTTGCATTGAGCAAGATTGAGCGCGGTACGGAAGATGAATCTGGCTGATGTCCTATCCTTATCCGTGCCAGTAGTCATCAGTAACACGATCAACCCAACAGCCCGGAGAGTTCAAGACATGCCCATGAAGATGCCGATACAATAAAGAGGACGATAGAACCACAACTACCGCCGCTCTGATTTATCATTTTTTATGTCAATTGTGAACTAGTGTTCATAGTATATTTTTCTCGAAGTTGCTCAATTGTACGTCCTCTACCCTCGCGCAAACTTCTACGAGCTTTAGCAATCCGTGCCTGAAATCGAGGATGTCGTAGTAACAGTTCTTCCCACCAGTCATCAGCATTGGAAAAACCAACCAACATACCAGCAGGTACACCCTGTCTCATAATAATAACATCCTGTGTTTCTGCAAATTTTAAATATTTAGGGACACTATTGTTTAACTGGTTTACTGATACTTGTATCATTCTAATTCTACTCCATATTCTTCAAGCCATTTGACCGCTTCTGATTTTTCTCGGATTGCTAATATCTCGACCATTCCACCTTCTGTTGTGTAGATAACATCATAAAATGCTCTGATATGATCAATCCGTAACCGATATTGCGGCCATTCCATATTTTCGAGCCGTTTAATACGACTCCGGCTTACTTTCTCCGGTTCGTAACGCAAATGTGTCTCAATTGCGTCCAAAACTTTACTACGGTCATATGCACGGAGACTATCCAAATCCTCTTCTGCTTCAGGTGCAAAAATTATGTCATATTTCAAGTTAAATTACCTACTTGTTTAATGGTAAAGCCACGTGGTAGGCATATTACCTAAACTTATTATATCGAAATTAGATTGGAAAATCAATCCATTTTCTGAAAAAAGAGTGAAATCGAGGAAGTGATAATCACCTCCTCGAACCACCATTATTTATTCGCCTTCTCAACCCCAAGCGTCACATCACTATCACCCAACTTAAAGCTGACCTGCGCCATCGCCTCTGGCACATCACCCTGCACAAGCGCAACCGTCAACGTCTCCGCCTGCACATAGTCGCCAAAGCCAGCCAGCACATCGTTGACCAGCGCATCACCAGCAACAGTAATGAGTTTGACTTTTATAGTTCAACATCTACAGTTTAACATCTATTTGACGATTACACTAGGTTTGTATATCTTGTGACTTTT
>JBCCFC010001110.1:0-4547 GCA_039029935.1 Chloroflexota bacterium | reverse complement strand
GAGGAAGGACATATTATGTTAGAAAGTTTGCCCGTTGTCATTACAATCGCTGTTGTTTTACTTGGCTTTTTGCGCTCCGCCATCAAAATTGTGCCTGAATATGAGCGCGGTGTGATTTTCCGATTGGGTCGTGTTACAGGCGCAAAAGGGCCAGGGCTATTCTTTATCATTCCCTTTATTGATCAGATGCAACGCGTCGATACACGTGTTGTCACATTGGATGTCCCAACACAGGAAGCCATCACCAAAGACAACGTAACTGTCAAAGTAAATGCCGTCTGTTATTTCCGCGTCTTGGAGCCTGTCGATGCGGTGGTCGAGGTTTCGAACTATTTGGTTGCAACCCAGCAGATTGCGCAGACAACACTTCGCTCGGTGATGGGGCAGAGCGAACTGGATGAATTGCTCTCACAGCGTGACCAGATCAACCAACAGTTACAGCAGATTATTGATGAGCAGACCGAGCCTTGGGGCATCAAAGTCAGCGTTGTCGAGGTCAAGGACTTGGAACTGCCGCAATCTATGCAACGCGCGATGGCAAAGCAGGCGGAAGCCGAGCGTGAGAAGCGTGCCAAGATCATTCATGCCGAGGGTGAGTTGCAGGCATCTGAACAATTGGCCGAAGCTGCCAAGATGATGTCCACGGAGGAAGGTGCGTTGCAATTGCGCTATCTCCAAACATTGAGTGAAATCAGCGTGGAACACAACAGCACGATCATCTTCCCATTGCCAATTGAACTTTTCAAAGGCATGATTGGGGGGCAAAACAAATAAGGTATGACCAGTAGTTCTACCAGTAATTCTAACCAGCAATTATCTGCGCGCCCAACAGAAATGACGGTTGAGCGTGAGGCTGGACTGCTAAAAATTACATGGACAGATAATACTGTGCGCAGTTACCCTCTGCGGTGGCTGCGCGCCAACTGTCCCTGTGCGACCTGTCGCGAAGAAATCCGCAAGGCGGAAAGCGATCCGTTGCACTTGGTTGTGGGGCCACCACCCAGCACAGAGATCGTGGGGGGTGAAACGGTGGGCAACTATGCCATCCGTTTTGAGTGGGCAGATGGACATGCCACAGGGATTTATCCATTTTCCATGTTGTATGAGGCGGTAACTGAGTCAGTCTAAGTCTCCCAAAATGAACGTTTCTACACGTTGCCAACGTTTATAGTGTATGTCATGATAGAAAGCCTGTTCGTTGTGAACAGGCTTTCTGCATTGCAAGGAGCATATCACCAATAACAAGACAAAAAAAGAAGAAACCCAAACCACCAACAACACAAGCACCCAATCAGACAGATCGCATCAAAACAGCGCACAACAACTTTTTTGAGTACGTATTTTCCGATCTGAACCATGCACGGGAATTTTTAGCAGTGTATGGTCCATCTGAAGTGATAGGCAATCTCGTACTAGATGATTTAGATTTTCAGAAAGATGATTTCATAGATGAGCATCTGCGTCAAAATCGCACCGATGTTTTTTACGAAGCACCAATCGCTACAACACAATCATCTACGTCAGCAAACATCTATATCCTGTTTGAACACAAAAGTACATCAGAAGCTGATGTCTTGGAACAGGTATTACGCTACATGAGTGAGCGATGGCGTATTGACCGCAAGAACGGTAAGCCGCTACGCCAATCATCGTGGTAATTGTCTATCATGGTGAAGAGAAATGGTCCATCCCCAAGACATTTGTCGAGTTGTTCAAGGATGTAGACCCAATTTTTCACCCATACATTCCCAACTTCAAGTACATTCTATTTGATACCAGTGACTACGCTGACAGCGAAATTCTGGACAAAATTGCGTCTGGGTCTTTACAAGCAGCGTTGTTGCTACTAAAATATATCTATGATGAGTCCTTGAATGAGCGGGTCAGGGACATCTTTGAGCCGTTGACATCGACCAGTCTGCCACGTGGACAGTTACTGGCACACTTGGAGGCGATGTTGACATACACAACAGCTATTAAAAACCGTGTACCAGATGAAGTGCTGGACGACACGATGAAGGACCTATTTGTCGAGGATAATATATCATTTATGAATATAAAAGAACATTGGATTGGAAAAGGCGAAACCGTTGGTTTTGAAAAAGGTGAGACAGTTGGTTTTGAAAAAGGAAAAATTGAAGGCAAGCTCGAAGGGAAAGTCGAAGGCAAACTTGAAGACAAACGAGAAACGATTATAAAAGTTCTCAATCATATATCGCCTTTGGATGAAACGGACGCCGACATGATTACAAAAAAACTCGACCAAATCCACGATTTGAAATCATTGGATATGCTCGTGGATGCGGCTTTGGACTCTCACGGCACGGGTCTTGGCAAGTTTATGATACAGCTCATATCAGTACTAGATGAGTCCAACCCATCGTGATATGACCACAAACGATTCTTAGGAATGGCGATTAAATAACCTGCGCATGTTTAGTTAGCACGCCCCGTGCTTACAGTGAGTTGGCAGAAAATGGGCTAATTACGCTGAAAAATGCCGCATAAGCTGCCTGACCAGGGGACCCTTTTCACTCATCTTTTTGGGTTACAAGCAGTACTACCACTGGTAAATACCAACTCACTGTAACTGTGCGGGTCTGATTCAAATGGGTACGTTATTTAATCGCCATTCCCTAATGGATAATTGCCATTCCTCATGTTGTATCACAGGTAGAACGGCGTGATGTGGAAGATTGGCTGAAAACCTGTCCACATCCTATGCACCCATAACTTGCGGATACAAACGCTGCCATCCCCGCGCACCATATGCCGCACTCTGCCACATGGTATTGTCCGCATTGACACTATTGGCCTGAAACGCGTCCCTCATGGAGCGCATAACCTCTACGGCCAACTCGTTTTCTAAGCGACGCAAAGTTTCTTGGTGGGCGGGGTCATCAAACAGGTTGCGCTGCTCATCGGGATCATCCACTAGATTAAAGAGCAGGGATTCGCCTGTGCCATATTTATGTAGCCGATAGGTTCCATCAAAATTCATCCAGCCTTGTGACATCATCCCAAAGATACGTGTACGCGGTGGTAACGCCGTTAATCCCAGTGATGGCAATGGCTGTGCGTCTATATAATCTGGCAAATCAACCCTAGCCAACCTCAGCATTGTTGGCATAACATCGGTGAGCGTCACAAGGTCGTTGCTGACACTTGGCTGCATGAGGTTGTGGGCGAAACGGTCTGGTATGGCGACAATCATAGGGATGTGGATGCTCCTCTCAAAGAAACTGGCCTTGCCAATGAGATTGTGATCACCCAAATAATCACCATGATCGCTGACAAAGATGATCACGGTGTTGTCGAGCAAGTCCTGTTCTTCCAGTGTGCTAAGAATCTGACCTACTTCATAGTCGATTTGGCGCACCAACGCGGCGTAATGTAGACGTATTTTTTGCTTGTGGGCATCTGTAAAATTGGTGTGATCCACACCATTCCAATCCCTCCGGTTGCCATCAATGTTGCTCTGCCGCAGCTTGGGGGCATCCTCTGGTACTTCTGGCGCAGCGGATGGCATGGCGGTGGGGTCTAGTCCTTCTAAGAATTCTGGGTTGGGATCATAGGGGCAATGGGGACCGGGAAAGCTGACCATCGCGGCGAAAGGCTGCTCTCTGCCATAAGTTGCCAAGAATTTACACGCTTCCATACCCACAAAGTGATCGACTGACAGTTCCCAAGGCAGCTTGTTGATGATCGCCCCTTTGTTTTCCAGATAACCATCATGCTCATTGCCATGATATTTACGATGACCATGCACGCGTAAGAAGTGATAATAATCGTCACGAATCTCCGGCCAGCGTTTATCCTCGGCGTTCACGCTGTATTGAAACCCGTGTGTAACGTCCCAAGGCGTAAAGTGCATTTTGCCGATGGCCGCTGTGCGATACCCCGCCTGGTTGAGCAATTCCGGCCACAGTTGAATGCCACAGTCAGTGATGTCGGGGCGCAGCCATAATCCATTGTCGGTGACACCATTGCGAATCGCGTTCATGCCTGTCAGCAATGCCGCACGGGCGGGTACACAGGCGGGATGGGGGGTGTAGGCGCGCTCATAGCGGATACCCCGTGCTGCCAGCTAATCAATATTTGGCGTCTCCACAAAGTCTGCCCCATAGCAGCCTAAAAAGTCAGCGCGTAACTGATCCGCCATGATAAAGAGAAGGTTGGGGCGCGTTGTGGATGGTTCTTGCGTCACGCGGGGGGTGTATGGATGGTTTGATTGGTGTTGTTGATTTTGGTTCATGGTTTGTCCTTATGTTTAACTGAATAGGCAAGTATAAGCCAGTATCACAGATTGGTTATCTGTGATACTGGTAGCCAACCTGCGATACTTTCCTTTGTTGAATAGGCAAGTATAAGCCAGTATCACAGATTGGTTATCTGTGACGCAGGTAGCCAACCTGCGGTACTTTCTTTGTTGAATAGGCAAGGGGTGGAATCCCAAAGTGTGCTAATTGCGAAATAGTGGAAAAGGAGGGAAAATAGACTCAAAGCGTACAGATAATTTAACCATTATGCCATAAAGGAGTCAAGAT
>JBCCFC010001109.1:0-4555 GCA_039029935.1 Chloroflexota bacterium | reverse complement strand
GGAGGATATTCATGCTAACCTATCCAAAAAAAGTATCGCAGATTGCATATAAGCATGTATGCAAATCCGCTGTAGTATATGCCTTGGCTTATATCTAATTACTTTCTGGGATTTACTTACAAAAAACAAACATACTATGGTTGAAGAAATTTTACAAAATGGGTGGCTAATTGGCACGGGCATCGCCACCGTCACGCCCTTTGTGAGACAAATCTTGACGGGTGTCATCCAAGAGATCGCCAATGATGTGGGTACAACCTATTTTGGCAAACTCATTGAACGGTCCGTTGAGGTTCCCTACAGCGATGCACTCATCGACGCCCTAGGCGATGCCCTCAAGGAATTGCTCTCGCTCATCGAGAGTGAGCTGCTGGATGCCGAGTTGAGTGAGGCCGAGGTCGACGCGTTGACGCCAGCGGTCGAACGCTTTGTCTATGATGACGCGGTGCAGGATGCGATTGGCAATCTGTTGATCGAGCCGGCCTTTGTGCTGGATGTGGGGTTGTTTGCGCATGTGTGGCAGTCACTGGCGCAGAATGAAGAAGATGAGACGCCCAAGTTGCCCGATGACTTTTCGTGGCAGCGCGTTGCCAAACGCTTTGCACGGGCGGCGAAGAACATCCGCGAATTATCGCCCGACCTTGCCCAGTTCTTTCGTAACTTGGCCGCAGAGGAGGACACCAAGACGCTGCGTGAGATGCAGGGGCCGACCACGCGTTTTGATCTGGACGCCTATCGTGAAGCCCTGCGTGAACGCTATGCCAACCTGAGCCTGGACCGCGTTGACCTCGACGGCTCGTCCTACAACCGTGTGCGCCTCTGGCAGGTCTTTGTGCCGCAGACGGTGCGTGAGAGCCACAATTTTGTGCCACAGTCGTTGTTGGACATCCCCAAGGAGTATTGGCGACATCTGCATGACAAGGGCGAGGTCGATGCGACCATGTTGGCCGAGATGGAGGAGATGATCAGCGAGCGCGGCAAGGCCGAATCTCGCCGTGCCTATGCCGCCCAATCGCCACGTCTGGTCATGGACGTCTGTGCCGATAAGACGTTAAAGCGCATTGTCATTCTGGGCGATCCGGGGGCGGGGAAATCGTCGCTGCTCCATGCGCTGGCCGTGCAGTGGGCCGATATCCCCAACGCCACTGAGCGTGAGACGACGCTGTTGCCCTTGCTCATTGAGCTACGCGAGTATAACCAGTGGCCGCGTCCCAACGGCAAGAGCTTTGTCAGCTATCTCCACGATGCTCCGGTCTGGCACAGGCTCAATCAACTGACGCTGGACCATGTGCTGCGGCAACCTGAACGTGCCATCCTGCTGCTGGATGGGCTGGACGAGGTCTTTGATCCTGGCGAACGTGAGCAGGTGATCAACGACATCCACCGCTTTAGCAACGACTATCCACAGACACGCGTGATCGTCACCTCACGCGTGATTGGCTATAAACCCAAACGACTGCGCGATGCCGATTTTCGTGACTTTATGCTCCAAGACTTTGACCAAGCCCAGATTGAGGACTTCTTAGTTGGCTGGCACAAGCATCTCTTTGATGATAAGGCTGAGGGGGCGCGCAAACGGCAGCGGCTGCACAAGGCCATCCAAGACTCAAGACCCATTGCCATGTTGGCGGGCAACCCGCTGCTGTTGACCATGATGGCGATCATCAACCGCCACCAAGAGTTGCCCCGTCACCGCGCCTCGCTCTATGACAAGGCCACCGAACTGCTGCTCTACCAGTGGGATACCGAACGTGCTTTGCAGAGCTTCTCTGAGTATAGCGATGGCATTGACATTGATGCCAAGCGCGCCATCCTACAGCGTGTGGCGCACACCATGCAGGGCAGTGAGACTGGGCTGCGTGGCAACATCATCCATCGTGCCGAGTTATTGACCCTGGTCCAGTGCTATCTGGATGACGAGCTAAACTGGCCGCGCGCCCGTGCTGCTGCCAAGGCCATCATCGATCAATTGCACGAGCGCAACTTTATCCTCAGCTTTTTGGGTGGCGACCACTATGCCTTTGTCCACCGCACCTTCTTGGAGTATTTCTGCGCCCTTGATATCGTGGCCCGCTTTGAAAAGGAGCGCACCATGACCGAGGCCGAGTTGATTGCCCTCTTTGAGACCCATTGTGGGGACGATGATTGGCGTGAGGTGCTGCGTCTCATCTGCGGCATGATTCATCCGCGCTTTGTCGGACAGATTGTCGAGCGTTTGGCAATGCACACCGACCTCGACCAATGGAACGGCAAGACACCGCTGCCAGAGTTTCCGTTGGCGATTTGGGCATTGAGCGAGGCGCGCAATGTGAGCCAACTTGAGGAGGCGGGGCGTTTGTTGATGAGGCAAACGATTGCTATGGTCAGTAAGACGAGCTTCGATGATGCACTTAATAAGTTTATGATGGAGGACATGACCAACGCTTGTCGTGACTTGGGGACACTTTGGCCCGGACAGGATGAATTAAGACGGGTTGCATTATCACAGATTGACCGAATTATGTTAGGGTATGGCACGATATTGTGGCCTCGTCTTGTTGCCTATGCAACAGGTGATTGTGAACTCATGACTACACTCGCTCTTGCTACACAAGATGAATATACGCCTAATTACCGTGCGGCTGCACTGTTATTGTTAGCAGAGAAGTGGCCGGATGACACCACCAGAGCTTTCCTTGCTCAACGCGCTGTTGAGGATAAAAATTTTACTCCACGTCAAGCTGCGCTGTTATCGTTAGTGGAGAAGTGGCCGGATGAGAGGACCAGAGCATTGCTCGCTCAACGCGCCGTTGAGGATGACAACGAGTACCCACGTAGTAGTGCACTGTCGTCGTTGGCGGAGAAGTGGCCGGATGAGAGGACCAGAGCATTGCTCGCTCAACGCGCCGTTGAGGATGACAACTATGACCCACGTAGAACAGCACTGTCGTCGTTGGCGGAGAAGTGGCCGGATGAGACGACCAGAGCATTGATTCAACAGCAGTCGCGTGTCGATGGTTTTCCGGCATCATATGTGGCAAAAGAACACTCACGCTTTGGCGAAATTCTGTTTACACGCGATTTGGATGGTTTGGCCCCATATCTCGACCCCAGAGAAGGCGTTGCCCAAGACCATATCGAAGGAGCGGCGCAGCGTTCTGGTGTCAAGCCAGCACAGATTGAGGAGATGGTGCGTTCGCTATCGGCGCATATGGGGTGGGATATCCGGCAAGGCAGTGGCGTGGGTGTTGATACGACAACGGATTAAGGAGGGGGAACGGATTTTGGTCTTCGCGCATGGGGTAAAAATGATTACATCCCCCACACAATGATCGGTGCGCCATTGTATGATCGTTTTCGCTTGAAAATTTTCTTCCCCCAAGAACGGGTTTTGCTGCGGTCAAAAATGATGAGATGACCGTCCTGCGTATCACCCTTATCCATATAGTGCCATGTCTGCTTCAACCCCGCCTGAATGGTCTTCTCCAACGCACCATAGCGAATTTTGAGTTCCATGACCACTTTTTGGACTCTAGCCTCCTGTGTCTGGGTGTCTTGATAAGGCCAAATGACCAACAGGTCAGTGCGCTCCCGACCCAGACCATATTCTCGCTGAACCCGTCCCCCGCCATTGATAATCCGCTGTAAAAAGGCTTGCAATAACAGCTGTGGTCCCGCTTCTTGGTATTGAAAGCGTTTGAGCCAGTGTTCTGAGTTTTCACGGAAGAATTCCTGAAAGGCGAGCATGAGTTTGTCCATGTCGATGCTGCCATCTGGGGCGATGTACCAACTTGTCTCATGCGAAATCGTGACTTGGGTTGTATAGGTCAACTCTCTGGGGATCACCTCTTGGTAGATTTGGTTGGCAATACGGATTTGACCATCGGTGGTGATTAACCCCAAATCCTCCACATACTGCACATCATCCAGCCTCAACCCCTGCGGTTGTGTCTGCCCAACCAAAAAGGGTTCAATCACGCTACGCACACGCTCTTCTTGCAGCTTATCCGTCAGTTGATCGAGGTGCGTCAGCCGTTGAGTAATAATGCTCTCTTTGGCCTGTTGAATCCGTTCCGCCGTGATGGGTTCTCGATTTTGACGAGCCTTGGCTGTGCGAAAACAGACCTCATAGCCCAAGGCATTGACCAACCAAGGTTGCCCTTGTGTCAAATCCCAGATGAGTTGCCGTGCGTCCGGTGTGAATAACTGGCCTGTTTCGTCTGTGTGTTGTTGATAGAGTGCATCCACATCGGGTTGGGCAAAGTTGGTCATACGCAACGAGGCGACTTTGATGTTGAAGGCACTGCCGCCTGTGATGATGGCTTTTTGTGAGCTGGAATGGATGCGATAGTCGCGGATATCGCGGACACCACAAAGGACAATGCTGTGGGGGAAGAACTCAGGCCGTGTATCATAGCCAGCACGAAGCTGGCGCAGCACAGAAATGAGCGTATCCCCAATCAGAGAATCAATTTCGTCGATTAGTAAAATCAGCGGTTTTTCACTTTCCGTGGCCCAAAGCGTAATGATTTCCTTCAATGACCCAGACCCTAAACAAATATGGCGTTGGTGCATT
>JBCCFC010001108.1:0-4559 GCA_039029935.1 Chloroflexota bacterium | reverse complement strand
TCACAAAGCCAGTCAAGTCTATGAGAAACTTTGTTACCAAGCCAATGTCAATATTGAGTCGATTCCTCAGCGAATATCAAGCGCGCAAAAAAAGACAAACGCTTGTTTCTCTTCTGATAGAGGAGGACAAACCGTTGCTCACTGCGAAACCCACTGCTGCTGATGAAGCTGAAGAAATGCGCCATGCTCAAAACGTCATTTTACGTTCAGAGGCCGATGGGCAGATGAGTGAAGAAATTGATCACTCCCCAAACAAGGCAGCGGATACAGCCGCCAACCAAACGCTGGCAATTGCATCAAGTTCATTTGCATTGGCTATCGCTGGTGCGCTGTTGTATCCACCGCTGACCGTGCTGGGTATCACCGGGGCCATCGTCGGCAGTCGCTATTTTGTCGAGACCAGCTATCAAGAATGGCATAGGACAGGCTCATTGGGGATGAATGCGTTGATCACGGTCAATCATCTTCTTCTCTTGACGACGGGGTATTATGTCATCCTCAATTTTAGCATTTGGATATGGGCCTGTTATATCAAGCTGTTGGCGAGAATTGAAGACAACTCTAAAAAAGACTTTATTGATGTCTTCAAAGGTCAGCCGCGCTCGGTATGGGTCTACACCGATGGTGTTGAGGTCGAGACCCCTTTTGAGGCACTCAAGGGGGGCGATATTGTCGTTGTCCATACGGGGGAAACCATCCCCATTGATGGCACAATCATTGATGGTCGGGTCTTGGTCGATCAGCATATCTTGACAGGCGAGTCCCAGCCAGTGGAAAAAGGAGTCGATGACGAGGTATTTGCGTTGACCGTTGTCCTCTCTGGTTCATGTCACGTTCATGCCGAAAAAACGGGCGACGAAACGACATCGGCGCAGATCGGTCGTATCTTGAACGAAACGGTGGACTTCAAAACGACCATGCAGTTGAAGGCCAAACGGGTGATTGACCAGTCGGTGTGGCCCACCTTGCTGCTCTCTGCTCTCTCGTATCCATTTGTTGGGGCAATCGGGCCGTTGACAGTCCTCTACTCCAACCCAAAACATAGATTGCTTGTCCCCGCCTCCTTTGGCGTCATCAGCTATTTCAACCAAGCATCAAAAAGACAGCTATTAATCAAAGATGGGCGCACCTTGGAGCTGCTCAACCACGTGGATACGGTGGTCTTTGACAAAACAGGGACCTTGACCGAAGAGCAACCCCATGTGGGACAGGTTCACACCTGTAATGGCTACACCGAGCAACAGATTATGCGCTTTGCCGCCGCCGCTGAACACAAACAAAGCCATCCCATCGCCAGAGCGATCCTGCAAAAAGCCGATGCCATGCAGTTGTCGGTCCCAGAGATTGATGAGGCGTCGTATAAGGTTGGCTATGGGCTGACGGTGCGCATCGAGGGCCAGTTGGTGCGTGTCGGTAGCATTCGTTTTATCGAAGCCGAAGGGTTGACCGTGCCACCCGCGCTCTGCGAGGCACAGCTCAATAGCCACGATCAAGGACATTCCTTGGTGCTGGTTGCCATCAATGAGGATGTCGGTGGGGCCATTGAACTATTGCCAACCGTGCGCCCAGAGGCCAAAGCCGTGATCCAAAGGTTGCGCACCCATCATGGCATCACACGCATGGCGATTATATCGGGGGATCACGAAGCCCCCACCAAAAAATTGGCCTCGGAACTGGGCATCGACCAATACTTTGCCGAGGTGTTGCCCGAAGACAAAGCCAATCTCATTGGACAACTGCAAGCAGAAGGCCGTTCCGTCTGCTATGTGGGTGATGGCATTAATGACGCTATCGCGCTCAAAAAAGCCAATGTCTCGGTTTCCCTACGTGGGGCCTCGACGGTGGCGACGGATACCGCTCAGGTGATCTTGATGAGTCAGAAGCTCGACCAACTCTGCGATCTATTTGAATTAACGCGTGAGTTTGAGTCGAATATGAAAGGCATCTTCGCCACCACCATCTTTCCTGCCCTGTTAGCCATTGGCGGCGTCTTCTTCCTACAGCTAGGCGTCACCTACGTCGTTATCATCAACCAAATGGGGCTTGTTGGCGGGATTAGCTATGCGTTGTGGCCTTTGCTGCGCAATAACCGTCGGCAGTCCCGTCTTCTAGTCGAGTCAGAAAGGGCAGGGCATCAGTAAAACAGATTGCCAATCTGTTGCGCAGGTTGGCAACCTGCGATACTGCTTTTTATGCACACAATGCACACGCAGTTTGGAGTCACACATGCTAATACGTACAGTAAGTTCATCCAAAGTTTTAAACATGCTACAGCAGTACAAAGACAGCGGGCAGTTGGCGATCTACTACATTGACGCACCACCACGCACAGCCGGGAGCGCACTCCATCGGGCCATTGCGCAGGCGACCGATGCCGATGCGTATGAGCCTTTTCACATCCCCCCCAATGCATTCATGAAAGGGCTTGAGGGGATACATGCACAGGTAGAGGCGGCATTGGCTAGACCTGCTAGACCTGACAAACCTGTGCGCATCGTCGTCAAAGAAATTGCTCGGTACTTAAATGAAGAGGAGTGGCAACAGTGGTCCCAGCTTGTTGACCATTTTGTTTTTGTTGTGCGAGACCCGCTCTTGCAGCTCTATTCGATGGTCTTGCGTACCGCTAATGATTGGCATGCGGGGTATGGGTCCCATCAACTGAGTGACGCTGAAGCGTGGGCGCAGGCTGACCAAATCGGTCGCATCTTTCGAGATGGCGGCACGGTCAATGGGCGTCCAATTCCGCCAAACTTTGAGCGACTTTCGTGGCAAAGTCTGGAGACACATCTCACCTTGCTGGACCAACAGATGCAGCAGATACAGCAGGCGGAAAATCGCGTCACGATTGTCGACTCCAGCTTGCTGCGGGCAGACCCGAAAGCGCAAATGACTGAGCTATTTTCCCGGCTCCAGCTACCAACCGACGACGCAACGCTCACACGATGTGTATCGGGCTGGCACGTCGGTCACGTACAGCGCGATGACTGTCCACAAGACGATGCCTATCGCAATAAAGTCAACAGCGCACAAGGTCTGATGCCACCGCTGGACAACGCACCCCTGTTCACCGAAATGCCGCGCGTATTTCAGCAGTACTTGGTGGATATCGCACTGCCAACCTACCAGCGATTCTTGGCGAGGAAAGAAATGCTTGGCCCAAAAACACCCAAGGCACTATGGGATGTGTTTATGCAATGGACACAGGACACCTGCCTCCTTGCGCCAAACGCGCTTACCGCTTATGGACTCATTGCCAATCTACAAAGATTATCCTCGTCCGAGCGGCAATGCCAAGCTAGGTTGCTGACAAATTTGAGCATGTCATATCCATACCATCAAAACGTCTTCACCCTGCTCCGTCGTGAAGACGAGTGGTGTTCGCAGGGTTCGTATTTGCAGGATTCGTATTTGCAGGGTTCAATTTATGAAAATGGAGGCATCCCATCTCGCCCAAATTGCTATAGTTTATAGCATAAATTGCTACGTTTTGCGACAGGCAACGGCTTTTTCTTCTGCTACACTTCTTCTAAACCAAATCCATAGTCTGTAGTCTATAGTGAGGAAACCATGCCAAATACACAATCAACTAAATCGGAGTACATACACGTACTGATCGTCGCACCTGTCTGGCAGCAAAATGTACTGAATTTATGGTTGCAGGTCACGGGAAAAATTACCTTTGCCACCTGCGCCACGTCTTTAAACAGGCTTGATGAATGCACAGATACGTTTGCCATAGCCTATGATTGGGTCATTCTTTCAACACATGCACCCGATGTCCGTCTTGATAGGGATATCCACCAAATTCAAGATACATGGGCAACAGCGCGCCTCATTGTGTTGCTTCATGATGCACAAGTCTCTGGGGCTGCTCAGGATACAAACCCAGATGTCACTTGGGTGAGGAGCGATACACCTGCACAGTTGATCAACGTATTGGGTTCATTGATGCCATAAGAGCTGTTGCAAAATCAGCCCAGCAATTTCCAGCAAACCCCTGGATTACCCGTTCACAAGTGCTAGATGATATTTTTACAGATCGCGCCATTTTTCAATCACCTCAAATGTACGCAATAGGCTGGTCAATGCTTCACCATCCGTATAAAGAATCCCCTTTTCTTTCAAAAAATCTCTCGCAGGTCCGGTAAACCCACTACGCGCATGAAACCAGCAGACCATCGCCATCTCCCCATCCTGTAGATGCCCCTTCTCCTCGGCCAAATTCTGCGCGGCTTCCCAGAAATGGACAACCTTGGGTTTGCTCACCGGGCTTTGCCAATTTTTGACTTCAACCACCCAAGGCAGATGATCGGCGTTGGCTGGAGTGGCATAAATATCAATCTGTGAGGAACTGGGTGCGCCGTAAGGCTGGATGTTGGTGGAATAAAGGCGGGTAAAGCGGGTGAGTTGGATGTCACGCGGCTGATTAAAGGTGTCCACACCCTTGACAACCTGATCCTTGAAGTGATGCGCCATAAATTTCTTGATAAAGACCTCACCCACATGACCGACCCAATAGTTTAATTCACTGCGTAGCGTGTCGATAATCTCTTCATAAT
>JBCCFC010001107.1:0-4560 GCA_039029935.1 Chloroflexota bacterium | reverse complement strand
TTTCACTCTTCACTCTTCACTCTTCCAACAATGTCCCCAAGCGAATTTGTGTAATTTTGCGTTGTTCCTCCGCTGCAATCTTAATTTCGTCACTAGGGTCGTTGGGCAGCCGATCTTCTAGCAGAGTCAGCATTTCGCTGGCACTTTTGCCTGTGGCACAGACAATAAAGATATAGCCAAATCGTGCTTCATAGGCGTGATTACCGTCGGCCAATCCTTGCAACACAGCTTCATCCGCATTGTCTACACCCGACTGCTCATTGGCAGACCACTGTTTGGTATTTTGGGCAAACTTGGCGCGCAGGCTGTTGATATCACCAATTTTGGGATGGTGCGTAAAGGCTTCACGCCAATCATCCTCGGTTAATGACCACCACGTAGTATTTGCCGCTTGCAGCAGTGCGTCCTCATTCGCAAACGGCCGCGGCAAAACCATTTGCTCAACCCAGCGGGTAGCCCCGCAGCATCGTGTCAACGCCTCTGTCAACGCCTGCTTATCCAATTGATTCAGTTTGTGAATGTTACTCATAGGATGTAGTATCGCACATTCATGTGTTTGCCGCAAAACAAAAGAGCGGTGATGCCAGTATAATCTAGCATCACCGCTCTTTTTGATACACAAGGAGAAAACCATTGAAAAACCATTACCCAATCCATCTATAGTGTAGCATAGCTGGGCGCTGATTTCATCAGACACCTGTTGTATTCTTAGCACATGTTTGGCACGTCGATTGTTTGAAGTACCAGACGGTCAAATGTATTACGCTGCTGGGATTTGTTATTGTGGATTTGTTTTAGACTTGCCTAGACGATATGTTTTAAACTGGTATGACTGTAAACTGCTCATACGATTTTTTATCCTTCTTTGTTCTACACAATCCGATACCCATAGGACTGCCGTGCCACATAGCCATCCGATTCTATCAGCATCACCGCACCACCAGGACCGCGCATATCCGCCGCCCCCATCCATTTGCCATCTTGTCGGCGAATTGTCTGCATGATGCCAATACGTGCTGTTTCTTCAATGGTATGTCCAAGCACGGACAAGCCACTGCCAGCCGTGCTGTTTGGCTCCAAATCGGTTGCCATACCATGACTATGAATACGTGGGAAGGCCGACGCCAGCCGTGCGTCCATGCCAAAATCAATTTGGTTAACCAATGATTGCACGGTGGCACTGACAATACGCGGTCCCCCTGCGGCTCCTGCGGCAATGATGTCGCCTGTCTCAGGGTGAATGGCGATGAGTGGGCTTTGGCTGCTGGCGGGTTCTGCCCCCGGCACAAGCAAGTTGTATTCGCCCTGATAGCGGATGCCCTGTGTCGTTACTTCACCGGGGCGTAGGCTAAAGTCACCCACTGAATCATTGAGGACAACGCCTGTCACTGGATCGATAACGCCGGAGCCAAAGATGCTGCGCACGGTCTGTGTCTGCGAAACCACATTGCCATCACCGTCAGCTACACAAAAATGGCTGGTGTGCGATTCTGGATTGGGAACCGCCTCTAACAGGGCCTCATTCCCCCCTTCTGTTGCCTCAAACAGGGTTGCGCGAATGCTGTCCAGTCGAATTTCACTGGCAATGCGCTCTGCCAACGCTGCGTCAGTCATGATGGATTCTGCACTGTCGGTGTCCACCTCAGCGCGTACTGCATAGGCCGCTTTGACTGCTTCGGCAATGAGATGCAAATGCTCGGTTGACCCTGGTATATGGGCATCAAGCGAAAGATTGGACAGAATTTGTAGCGCAAATAAAGTCTGTAACGAGCCAATGGTAGGCAAGCCGTTTGCCAAGATGCGCCAGCCACGATAGCTGACTTCAATCACTGATTTTGGTTGTGGCTGATAGGTGGCAAGGTCATCTACAATCAGAACACCCCCAAATTTCTGGGCAGCGGCGGTCAAGTGCTGGGCGATTTCGCCTTCATAGACAGCACGATAGTCTTTGGCGATTACGCCCAACGTCTCCGCCATCTGCGGTTGTATCACACGCTGGCCTTGATGGATAGGGGCGGGAAAGGTGGTCCCCTGCGCAAACTCAGCCACTTTATTGGCCGTGTGTGTTTGGCGATAGACACTTGCCATCATAAAATCAGCCGTAAACCCATCGGCAGCAAGGGTTTGGGGTGCGAGACAGACGTCCGACCACGACAGCTTGCCCCGCCCTTGATGCAGCGCATACAGCCCCGCCACAAAACTGGGGATGGTGACAGCCAATCCACCCCGCTGCGCCAAGTCATAGATGGGATTGCCGTCAGCATCGAGTAGCCGTGACCGCGCCAATTGTTGCGGTGCGGGTCCACGTGCATTGATGTGTCCGGCACTGCCATCGCTCATCATAAACGTGCTATTGCAGCCACCGCCGATGCCCGAATGGTAGGGTTGGGTGACACCGATGGCGAGGGCGACCGCAACAGCGGCGTCAAAGGCATTGCCACCGTTTTGCAGAATGTCTGCACCGATTTCTGCTGCTAGGTAATGTGGTGCGGCGACTAGGCCGAGTGTGTTTGTCATAGTGTATCCTCATCTTGGTAGAAGTATTTGTTCGTGTTCTTCAAGCTGATGTGTTGCCCGACGGTGCAACCTATGTGGCCGATAGAGCAACGGCCAATGGTGTCTTCCAGCAAGGCCGTCTCATGTGGCAGATTGGCACATTGGCAGCAGATGAAAGCATCACGCTACATTATCAGGTTGTGCCATCGCAAGTACTGGTCAGCAACGTCTATCGTGTACAAAGTGCCACTGAGACTGGTGTCATCGCATAGGGTGAGGTTATCACGATATTTCTGAATGCAAACGAGTAGCTCAAACCTTTTTATTAAAATATAGGCTATCCTGTTCTGATTCAATGCCATTGGTTGACGAAATTAGGATAGTATCCAGAAATCCTTCATCTGCTTTTGTAGCCTTAGATTGAAAAGTTTCTACGATTCCCTTCGTTACTTCGTTAACCGAGTATCCGCTTTCTTGAGCACAGGCAATAAAGGCTTCATGGTAGAGCCGCAAAAGAAAGCTGGCTCCATAGCTCGACTTTGTGAGATGTTGAAACGCTGCTTGACCGACTAAAACTCGTACGCTGGGCGCAGCTCTTTCGACACCAGCTTTGGAACGGTGTCCAACAAGTGTATTGCCTACCAGTGCATCATAATAGATATCTGCATCATAATGCTGTGCAAGAAAGTGTAATTGATCGCCAAGTCTCTTTCCATCACCCCCCTTGGCTGAACCTGTTTTACTTTTAATCTGATGAAACGCAATCTTTTCATGTTCAGTAGCTGGTGGTTGTAGTATATCGGCACCTGGGAACGGATTGAGTTCGTAGTCAAAATCCTCCTTTTCTCGTCCTCTAGGTTCTGGAACTCGAACATTGCCACGCATCATGCCGATGACATCCTCATGTAAATGTCCCATCAATCCTTCAACCATCATCAATGCTTTGTGAGAAACCGTTGCGGCAATTGCCCCCTCAAATTCACCTTGATAGATCAAATACTGTGTTGCCGCCAAGATAAACGGGTCTAAAACATCTCCCCTATTACGTCCCCTTTCAATATCTTTGGCTGTGCGCGGGAATCGTGAAACAACACCTATTACTTTGTCACGAACATAGCGTGTTGCATGGTCTGGGTTTGGAAATGCACGAACCAACATTGTTCTACTTGCTAAACTTACTGCAACCTGTGGAATAGCTTGCTCTGGATACTTTTGTTGTTGTAACAAATTGGTATAATATCGAACAAAAGCTCGAAAAGATTGATTTGAAAAAATTTGTGCATCGAGGTCTTGTAAATCTTGAGGCACTGCAACCCCTAGCCGCAATTGTGTAATGACTGCACGAACAAACTCAAATGCACTGATAAAATTATTTGAGAATATATTGCTTTGAGCCAGTTCTATATTGGACAATATTCGAGGAGATACTTGATAGATAGGGTTCTGGTCAGATATATGCTTAATATGTGCCATTGAATAGCTCTAATTGTTGTGTGTTCTTTTTTATGTTATTTTTGGCATAAGAGCGGAGTTTTATGAGTGCATCATCTGTCATTCTCGTCAGCTCTTTTTCATTTAAAAGGACTTTTCTGCGCTTTAGATTAATTTCAGATGCAATAAAATCACCAAATGATTTACCTAAATGTGTAGGGACGGCATTGCCAATCTGCTGATATTTCTGGCTCATGGAACCAACTAATATCCAATCATCAGGAAATCCTTGAATGCGCATGTATTCTCTGACCGATAATGGACGAGTTCTGTCAGGATGACATAATGCGGATCCCTTACGATTTGGTTTCGTTGTTAGTGTGGGCGAGGGTGAGTCCCATGATAATCGTCTCAAAAAGCCAGTTTTGCCACCACCTGCATTATAAGATGCCCCCATAATATCTTTTTTTTGCTCTTCTGTAAGATTTCGCCAATTCCCACCTGGCGGTATATAGTTAAAAAATGAAGCAATTCGCTCTGTATATACCGAGTGCTGCCCCGGTGAATCAATCAAATCAGAAATTGCATCATGCAAATTGACATAAGGTAGTAAGGGTAAAACGCCATGTGTTT
>JBCCFC010001106.1:0-4577 GCA_039029935.1 Chloroflexota bacterium | reverse complement strand
GCTTGTCAGCCAGTATGCTGAAATGCTGACTGGCTGACTGGCTTTTTTAAAAAGATGCCACCAAAAATGTCGCAGTTATCTCAAGAAATAACACAAACCATTGTCCAACATGCCCTAGACGCCCTCTATCAGTCATCCACCGTCATTTTGGATGAGAAGACCTATTTCCACGAAGAGCGCAATGTCTGGGGGCCGGACACGTGGCTGCTGAAATGTTGCTGGGAATCGCTGGCTGATGCGGGCTATGTGGATGAAGCCCTCACCGTCGCACCTCTATCGGAGATTCGACAGCCCTTGGTGATGTGGCAGGCATTGGAAAAACTGTCTAAGTTCATCACCACAAAACCCTTGACTGACTCTACTTCGCTCAAACTCCGTCTACAGGCCGAACTACGCCAACGTGCATCGGTTCTTTTTGCACAACCCAGCCCAACACTCGATCAAACACTGGAAATCCAACGTGGTCTGTTCGCCGCCGTCACGGCCACGAGAGCGGACGACACCTACTTAGCCCTGTCCGTTCTAGAACGGCTCGACCAAATTCCGAAAGTCTGGGATCGGGTCTTTGTCAACCCTGAACTGCGGACAGCACTCTCTGAAACAGTGGTGCGTCTGAGCTTGGCAATGGGGCTGCATCCGCTGACCAATGCGCTGCTGCGCAACGCAGTGCGCCGCTTTGATGATGCCGGAGCCAAATTTTTGCATGAGATTACATCCACGCTGGCCGAAGAACTTAAGGAGCAGGTTGCACTCAATGGGGACAACGCCAATGCCCCCAACCCCAATGCCCCCAACCCCAATGCCCCCAACCCCTCGAACGCCATTCTCCTCATGCTGAGATGCATAGAGATATTTCGCAGTTCGACGCTCACAACCCTACATGTGCGTCGCTTGGCCGCCATTGCCTTTGGGCAGGCTGGGCTGGTGGGTGAGCTAATGGCGCAGATGGAAACCATCGAGAATATTCAGGCGGCGCGTAAAGATAGTGGGCTGTTTGACTGGCAAAAGGACTCTGTGTACATCCGCCAAGTGACACGCTCTAGTGCTAACACTGATATTGATTTTCGTGTGCATACCCTGCGTGACGCCATCAACACCATGCCTGTCTATGAGGTTGACCGCCACGAGCGTATCACGCTTGCCAGCCAACTGACACTGATGGCCGTGCGCAGTGATGGCTGGACTGCTGCCAGTGCCGTCCCCGCGCTGATTCGGCTCGGTGCGCTCAAATATGCAGGCGATGTGGTTGCCAAGATTCCCGTCAGCGACCATACACGCAGCGAAGGCCACATTTCGTTGGTACGCGCATTGTTGGCACTTAATCAAGAGGATGCCGAGGAATTGGCCGAAGCCCAGGTGGAGCGCGCCTTGATTTGGCTGCAAACTGTTCCTAATCGTACCGCGGAACGCGCCACCATCTGGGGCTTGACCGACCTCTATATTGAACAGGGGCAACCACAGATGGCAATGCGCCTGTTGGCGTTGCGTGAGGAGCCAGAAAAAACGGGGTTGGCACGAATACGAAAGGTTGTCACTGATACTGCACAGGGGCGTCTCTTCCGCACAGTGATGAACGATGATCAACTGCGTGATAGCGGACTGCGTTTTCGTGCGCTGCTACAGCTATCCAAATTAGGCCAGCTCTCGGCAGATGAGTCCAAAGACCTACGTCTGCTCTTTGGGCAGCTACGCAATTGGGCACCCAGGCTGATGGATGGCGAGGCGCTGATTGCCTTTTATGTCGATACGTTGCTGCATCCACTGCTCGATGTGGTTGCGCTCGAACAGGTTTGGCAACTGCTGCCCCAAATCCAAACCTTCTTGGTCAGCAGCAGTGGCGACAAACACTCTGTGCATGTGCGACGCATCACCACGCAATTGGCCGATTCACTCCTCGATCCCGATACAGGGCTACTCAACGATGAAACCCATCAGACCAATCTCATCGAGTTTATGGTTGGCTTATGGCAGAGCAACATTTCGCAGGGCATCTGGCAAACTGTCCACAGCATCGAAGGAAGCATTCCCCTGCTCTTGGCCTTGACAGGACCTGCGGCCCTCGTCGCCATCGCCCAAACCGCTGCCCGTGACGCCCACCGACTGACCGAGCAGTTTGCTACGCTACAGTTGACCAAGGATGATGATCGACGGTGGGCGCGGACGACGCAAAGTGGCGGGGCGTATGGTGAGCCTGCGTATGAGTGATTGGGTTAGCTTAACTCGCGCCGCGAGTACCCCAAAATCGAGCGCGCCACAATCAACTGGTTGATCTGCCGTGTCCCTTCATAAATTTCGTTGATCTTGGCATCGCGCATCCACTTCTCGGCCAATGTTGCACGTGAGTAGCCAATCGGCCCCAACAACTCAACCGCCTTCTGTGTAATCCATGTCACCGCTTCACCTGCACGGTATTTACACATACTCGCTTCCATGCGATTGTTCTCGCCATGCACCATCTGGCTGGTGGCCTTCATCAATACCAAATAGGCCGCTTTATAGCGCGCTTCCATCTCAACTAGATCACGTTCAACCGCTGTCCATTGGTGACGGGGCTTGCGATAATCCACCGTGATGCCCTGTTCCGCCAGCGTTTTTTGTGTGAATTCCAATGCAGCCCGCGCCACACCCATTGCACCAGCAGCAACAGTTGGCCGTGAGGCATTAAAGGTTTTCATTGCTCCTTTGAAGCCTTTGTTGCCTGTGCCTTTGCCCGCAATTTCTGGGCTGCCCAGGATATTGTCATAGGGAACACGGGCATCTTTGAAGGCCAAAGTCACAGTGTCGCTGGCACGAATGCCAAGTTTGTGTTCCTGCTTGGCAATGGTCACACCCGGTGTGCCACCCTCCACAATGAATGACTTGATACCCGCACGACCAGCGTTGGGGTCAATGGTGGCCCACACAATACAGAAGCCATGCGACTCATCCAGCGACAGTTTCCCGTTGGTGATAAAGACCTTCTCGCCGTTGAGAATCCATTCCTTGGTCTCTGGATCGAGTCTGGCATTGGTGCGCATCGAGCTATTGTCGGAGCCTGCCTCTGGTTCCGTAATCGCCATCGACCCCCACTTAGGTGGGTCCTCGGTCCAGCGGCTAAAGAGACGGTGAATTTGGTCACGTGTACCGACAGACTCAACCGCCGCACCACCAAGCGAAGGTGTTGGGCGGCAAAGATATTGCCCCGCATCGCCCCATGTCAGCCGTTCGACCATGAGCACTCTTGCCAACAGTTCCCAGTTGGGTTCATCACTGTCGGCGTCATCCACACGGTTATCCAAGTTATCCAGCAGCCCTTGGTATTCCTCTTTCACTTGCGGCCACAAACGCTCGATAAAGGCCATCGGTCGTTCATGCTCATTTTCGTCTAATGCGCGTGAATTGGGGCGCATTGTCTCTACTGCCACCGCTTCATACGCATTGATTCGTGCGCTTAGTTCTTCTGGAAAGGCAAAACTGATCATTCGTCGAATCTCCTTTGTCTTATGTACTCAAAACATCAATATCTGGCTATTTTGACAGCTCCGTCAGTATTTCACCTAGTTCTCGATGACCACGTTCAATGCCACCTTCATGCCCCTGTCGTATAGACCAGATTACCGACGAGCCAATATGCATGGCCGTATATATCTGTTGGCGAAACTGTGCCGACTGGACGTCGCGCTCGTTGGGTTCAGGCTCGCCATATCCCTCATAAAATGCCTGAATGATCGGTTGCCATTTGGGTACACTTTGACGGATGGTTAACAAAAAGATAATCCAGTCAGCCATCGGGTCGCCCCACCATGCACGGTCGGCGTCTATCACACCGACGATTTGGGGTGGGTCACTATCCCGTTGAATAAGCAGGTTAAATGTCCATAAATCGCCGTGAAGCAAACAAGGTGTATTAATCTCATCGAGTACGGCACTATTGGCTTTGGCGATAGCGGCAATGGTTGTAAATACCATCGGATCAAATTGATGGTCAATCATGCTCGCTGTTATCCGCTCAAAACGATCCAGCACGGTTTCGCTCCAACTCAAGAATTGGCAGCTTGAAAATTGAGAGCCGGATAGCGGAAAACCAAAGCGTGTACCAGTGGTTGTATGCATTTGTTTGACGATTTCACCACATTGATGCCATAGGGCACAACTCTGCTCTTGCGTGAGTTCATCTTCAACATCTTCCCAGCGCTCGCCCTGAAGGAAGGTTTGAAAGATGTAATCACGGTTGAGCAGTTGGTGGGTGAAATCGGCCATCAGCGTTTGAGGCATCAGCGAGGCAAGCGCTGCAAAGTAGGGTTGGATATGGTGTTCACGGCGCATGAGGGCGATGTCATCCCAATAGGTGACATCATCGGGTGGCGGGGCCACGCGTAAAACAACAGTGCTTGAGTGTGCATTCACAAGCGTCAGACGATAAGTCTCGTTGAATGTGCCGCCAGTCAGTTCTTGGATAGCATCAAGTTGGACATTGCGCCCAAAAGCGCGTTGGCACATGGCAGTGATTTGTGTTTGTGTTAGCTTTGTTTGTTCGATATTGTATATCCTTTACATAAATAAGTACTACAGCGGATTTGGGTAAGGAGCGGATTTAT
>JBCCFC010001105.1:0-4579 GCA_039029935.1 Chloroflexota bacterium | reverse complement strand
TGGCTTTGTAGGAAGGGAGACATCGTAGTAATCTATTTCCTGCCTTCTTAACAATAACACTCCCAGAGGAGCCAGTAAAAATCCAAAGAGCGCACGGGGAATTTCAAAAAGAAACTCTATAAATCTAGAGAAAATAGAATTATCTTCAGAACGTAAAAGTGGGTCTTCACCTCTTATTTCATATCCAGCTTCGTACTTTTCGTCGTAATGTCTTCTAAGTGCTTGTTTTTCAGCCTCAATTTGATTAAGAAGTTGGAGTGGCACTTCACCCGCTGCATATAGTGCCTTTTGTGCTAGTAGCTTGCGAAGGTTTTCTCGCGTAGTTCCAAACGAACTGTGAGGATGCTGTATTGCATCTCTTATTTCCGTTGTCATATGATACAAAACCTCAATCTCTAACAAAAGCAAAATCTTCTCCAACAATACTTCCTTCTTGGCATTATATCACATCATCATAAATTTGCCCCTTCAATCAAAAAAAGGCTGGCACTTCAAAAGATGCCAGCCTTCTTACCTCTTGAACTCGATACTAGCTCGTACCCACCATTAACAATTCACCAATTCACCAATTCATCAATTCAAAAATTAATTATTAGGCTCACGCAACAACCGCATCCCATTCAACGTCACCAACACCGACGTCCCCATATCGGCCAGCACCGCCATCCACATCGTGCCAATCCCCATAACAACCAGCACAAGAAACGCCAGCTTGATGCCAATGCTCAAAAAGACGTTGGTGCGGATGCGCTGCATGGTCATGCGGCTCAGTTTCAGGGCAAAGGGCAGTTGACGCAAATCGTCACCCATGAGCGTAATGTCCGCTGTTTCCATCGCCTGTGCCGTACTGCTCGCACCACCCATCGCAATGCCAATATCCGCCGTTGCCAGTGCGGGGGCGTCGTTGATGCCATCCCCCACCATCGCCACGGCACCATACTGCTGTTGTATTTCCTGAATGGCGTTGACTTTCTCTTCGGGCAGCAGGTCGGCACGGATATCGGTCACACCAATGTCTGCGCCTACTTTTTGTGCTGTTGCTATAGCGTCACCAGTGAGCATGACGACGGCCCGTAGCCCCAGTGCTTTGAGCGCCGCGACCACTGAGCGGCTGTTTTCACGAATGGTATCGGCTACTGTAATTGTGCCCAGGTAGGTGTTATCTTCACCGACCATCATTGGTGTATATCCAAGCGTGGCATCGGTCTTGGCGTTGCCACATTGTTCTTCGCTATGCGGAATATGGGTGTCAAAATGGGTGTGGCTACCAATGAGGATGTGACGGTCGGCGACCATGCCTTGTACGCCTCGACCCGTTAAGGCCGTCACCTTTTTGGCTGGTGGATAGTGTGCTGAGAGACCATGTACATCGGTGGCAGCAAGAATCGCATGAGCCAGCGGATGCTCGCTTCGTGCCTCGACAGCCCCTGCTAGAGCCAGCACCTCTCGGCAATCCATACAGTCCGACCAGCGCGCGGCATCATTTGCACAGTTCGCCGCCCGTACACCTTGCACACTGGGTTTGCCTAACGTCAGCGTCCCTGTCTTGTCAAAAGCGACGGCTTGAATTTGGCTCAACTTCTCAAGATAGACACCACCCTTAACCATCACCCCATGTCGAGCCGCATTGCTGATGGCACTGATGATGCTGACAGGTGTGCTGATGACCAGCGCACAAGGGCAAGCAACTACCAACACTGCAAGCCCACGATAGAGCCAGCCAAATGTCTCCGGATTGGGGTTGAGGAACGGTTGCCCAAAGAGAAGTGGGGGGATGATCGCTGTGAGGATGGCAAGCACCATGACGGCGGGGGTATAGCGTTGGGCAAACTGGTCAATAAAGCGTTGCGTGGGCGCACGGCCTTCCTGTGCCTCTTCAACCATGCGAATCATGCGGCTGATGGTGTTATCGGCAACCAGCCGTGTCACCGTCACCTCCAACACCCCCTCGCCATTGATACTTCCAGCAAAGAGTTCGTCGCCCTCGGCTTTCTCAATCAGCCGACTTTCGCCCGTAATCGGTGCTTGGTTGATGGCGGATTCTCCAGTGGAGACACGTCCATCCATTGGCACACGCTCACCGGGACGAACCAGAATGACATCACCAATCGCCAGTTGTTCAACATGTATTTGCTGCTGTGTATTGCCCGATAATAACGTGGCTGTGGTCGGCGCAACTTCCATCAAACTGCGGATGGCGTTCCGCGCACGGCTGGCGGTATAGCCCTCCAGTGCCTCACCCATCGCAAAGAGAACCATCACCAGTGCCGCTTCGACATAAGCCCCAATGATAACGGCACCAATAGCGGCGACGGTCATCAGCACATTGATATTGATCTCGCGGCTCACGCGCAACGACCGCCATGCACTACGGGCAATCGGCCACCCCGCCAATCCCATCGCAACCAATGAGAGACCATTGACCCAACCCTGCTCCTGCCCCAAAATCTCTGTCATGACAATGCCGGGTATGACCAAGATCGCAGCAATCAGTGCCAGTCTTGTCTCTAGTCTTTGCCAGAGATACGCCCAGAAATTTTGTGGAGAAGGTGCATTCTGCTGTGCTAGACCATGAATTTTTTCGTGCGGGTTGATTAACGTAAATCCAAGTGACTCAACGGTTTTCTGTACTTGGTTTTGTACAGCATCTTGTGAATTCGCACTGCTAAGATGCAGCGTTTCCGTATGAAAATTTAATTCGCAGTTGGCAATGCCATCTAACTGTGATACCGCTGTTTCGACAGAACGCGCACACCCCGCACAGTCCATCCCACCGATTTTAAATCGAAACGCATCCACGTTGGTGGCAATTTTTGTTGACATATTGACTCATCTCCCATTACACTCTCATGCGTTGACCACTGTGTCTATGTCCTCTTCCTTAACTATAGCAAAAAGCGTTTGAAACCACGAATTCCCGACATGATTTTTTGTTGCATAGGAAAGTATAAATCAGTAACACAGATTGATTATCTGTGATGCAGGTAGCCAACCTGCTGTACTATTTTCATGGTACAGACAGCCCTTTGTCTAACGTATCAAGGTCCACCAGAAGCCCATTGTTGGCAAGAATTTCACGCCGTGCCTCGTCTGTAAACCCTGCACGGGCAAAGAGTGCATAGTGAAAATGCCATCCTGCACCTGCTTGGGGCAATTCTTCGCGTAGGCGGGGTGCTTTCCGTTCTATCAGTTCAACTGCTACTTGACGACCAACAGGCTGTGCGCCCCATTTGCACTCACCAATCAAAATATTGCGGTTTCGCCAATCAATCGCCACCACATCGACCTTCACATGGCGACTCCAGTGTGAACCAATAGCTTCAGGCAAAAATGGCAGGGGGCTGCTCTGTCCCAAACTGAGCAGTTGGGCTTGCTGTGCTACCCATTCTTGGGCAATGGTCTCAAAGTGGATGCCGACAAAGGCACGTAGTTCATTTTGAAGATGGATTAGTGTTTGATGTGGCCGTATAAAGGATCGTTGATAGGGTGCCAAGAAACGGAAGTAAAATCGTAGAAAGGCGTCAGCGAGATGATAACGGCCTCGTTTGGAGCGCCGTTGTTGCGCAACAGTGAGGGTGACAGGCAGACGCCGCTCCGCAAAGCGCAACTCTTGCAACTTTTTCAAGAATGAGGGCAAACTGGTGCGTGAAATCAGCGTATCGTTGCTCAATTCACTCAGTGTATGTCGTCCATTGCCAAGCGACTGCAAGATGGTGAGATAGGTCTGAGGATTCTTGACTTCATCATAGAGCATGAGCATCGGTTCAGCCATAAACATGCTGCCCGGTGCCAGAATGACATCGCGGATGTTCTCGGTGAGGCTGAGACTGGGGTCGAGCCATTCAAGGTAGGCAGGGACACCACCCACAATGGCATAAAGCGCAATCCGTTCTTCGACGGACCATGTAGGGACAAACTCTTTGAGCGCATAGAAGGGGAGCGGTTGCAGATGCCATTGCCCCGTAAAACGGCCAAAGAGGGGGGACTGACGATTGAGCAAGGCTTCCATTGTACGCACTTGCGATCCACACAAAATCAAGGTCAGGTTTGATTGCTGTAAATGCTGATCCCAGCTATGTTGCAGCGCAGAGAGAATGGACTCATCTGCATCTGCCACATAAGAGAGTTCGTCTATGATCAAAATTTTGCGCTCTGTCTCACCAGCCAATCTTGGGGCAAACCAACGCCATAGCGTAGACCAGCTATCAAAGGTGGTGGCCTGCTCTTCTGGCATATCCATCATGGTAGAAAAGAAGTCGCGCCGCTGTAGTGCCGCCGCTTCCTTTCCAGCCACCCAGTAGGTGTAGGGCACATTGGTTTGGCTTGTCCAGTGATGCAACAGAGCCGTTTTGCCCACACGACGCCGCCCATAGAGTAACATCATCTGGGCTGGTCCGGGCCGCTGGCGGGTGAGTAGTTGATTGAGAAAGTGAAGTTCTTGAAGTCGATCTACAAACATAATTTGTTATTGAATAAAAACGAAAGCATAGTGTCGCGGATTTTGGGAGCGCGGATTGGCGACCATCAGGATCAGCAGCCAGTAGGTGCCGACCCCGGGTGCGCCGATGGTCGCGCCGAC
>JBCCFC010001104.1:0-4582 GCA_039029935.1 Chloroflexota bacterium | reverse complement strand
CACTATTTCGCCATCCACGGTTGTGGCAGATTGACAAACCACGCGTCCATAACCGATACTATGCATATCATGGCGAGAACCAACAAAATCAAACGCCGTATCTGGACGGTAGAAAAACAAACAACCAAAAATAGTACCCGCCGCAAAACTGATTTTCTAGCAACCGAAGAACCACTAGAGATTCAGTTGAGCGCGGGACGCGAACCCTATATTGAGCAGAAATCCATCGCCATCACCATGCGCACACCCGGCAATGACTATGAGTTGGCCGCTGGCTTTCTCTATAATGAAGGTGTGGTCGCTCAAAAGCGTGATATTGTCCAGATCACCTACTGTTTGGGCGATGAGCCAGGCGATCAGGAGTACAACCAACTCAATGTACGTTTGGCCGCACCGACACTGCCCGAACTCGCCCAACTGGACCGTCACTTTTTTGTCAACAGTGCCTGTGGCATCTGTGGGAAGATGGTGCTGGACGAACTGGCTGAACGAGATTTGCCAGAAAACACGCATGAAGATGATGGCTCACCACTGGTGCAAAGCGAGATTATCTATCAACTGCCAACCATTTTACGAAGGTCACAAAATCTATTTGAAAGCACAGGGGGACTACACGCAGCCGCTCTATTTTCGCCTGATGGTACACTGATGGCCTTGCGCGAGGATGTAGGGCGACACAATGCACTGGACAAGCTCATCGGCTGGGGGTTGCTAAACAAACAACTCCCTTTCACCGATAAGATTATTATGGTCAGCGGGCGCGCCAGCTATGAATTACTGCAAAAATGTGCCGTCGCAGGCGCACCCATACTCTGTGCTGTGTCTGCCCCCAGCAGCTTGGCCGTTGAATTGGCCGAGCAGTTTGATATTACGTTAATTGGCTTTTTACGAGATGAAAAGTTTAATATCTATACAGGTCGAGAGAGAATCGGTATTTAATAACCTATTAGGACGGAGATGTTCATGACAGGTCACACGACCAATATACCAGACAACCAATCATTGATTGATCGTTGGCAAAATGAGCCAGCACCACTGCTGCCTATGCTCCATGCCTTCCATGATCGGGATGGCTATCTGTCGGAGGATGCAATGCGTACTGTGTCATCGGCATTACGCATTCCACTGGCAGACCTCTATGGCACAGTCACCTTCTATCATCACTTTGCACGTGAGAAACCGGGACAGGCTGCCCCTAGAGTTTGTACAGGTCCGGTTTGCTGTTTGCGCGGTGGGAATGAGATTTTGGCATCATTGGCTGATGAAGGGGCCACACCCATGCCATGCTCAGGACGGTGTGATGACCCTGTACCCGTCTTACGTGGTCACACAACGTACATTGGTACATCTGCTGAGACACTCGCACCCCGCGTGTCGAATTTGCCAGTACCCAATCCGGGTGGGCTTGAAGAGTGTGTCTTTGCCGACATCCGCAAACCAGGACGCAACACGCTGGACGGCTATCAGGCAACAGGGGGCTATGAGGCACTGACCAAAGCTGTAACAGAGATGGCACCGCAAGATGTGATCGATTTTCTCAAGGAGAGCAAGTTGGCGGGTCGCGGCGGTGCAGGCTTCCCCACAGGCGTCAAGTGGCAGGCTGTTGCCGATGCCCCCGGCGAACCCAAGACCATTGTCTGCAATGCTGATGAAGGCGAGCCTGGGTGTTTTAAAGATCGTGCCATTATGGACTATGATCCCTATGCCATCATCGAAGGCATGACCATTGCTGCCTATGCGACGGGAGCAACACGCGGCTTTATCTATCTGCGCTATGAATATCCAGAGACGGCAGCGTTGCTCGAACAGGCGTTGGCCGATGCCCAAAGCGCAAACCTATTAGGCACTGGCATTATGGGCGAAGATTTCAATTTTGACCTCTATGTCCGTCGCGGTGCGGGAGCCTATATCTGTGGCGAAGAAAGTTCGCTGCTCAACAGTTTGGAAGGCAAACACCCCTTCCCGCGCAACCGTCCACCCTATCCAGTGACACATGGCTTTGAGGATTTGCCCACAGCGGTGAACAATGTCGAGACGCTGGCCTCTGTACCACAAATTTTGCGCCGCAGTCCCGAATGGTATCAAGGGCTAGGCACAGGCGACCATGCGGGAACCAAGATTATCAGCTTGTCTGGCGATGTGCAAAGACCGGATAACTATGAAGTGCCCTTTGGCCTGCCAATGAAGACGCTTCTCTATGAGTGGGCGGGTGGTCCATTGCCGGGACGTTCATTCCAAGCTGTGACAATGGCGGGATTATCCGGTGGCTTCCTTGCTGGCGAGGACCTAGAAACGGTGACATTGGATGAGCCAAGTGTCCGCAGCAAAGGGTCGATGTTGGGCGCAGCGGGCATCATGGTCTTTGACGATAGCCGTGATATGGTTCAAGTTGCCAAGGGCGCGATGGAATTCTTTGCCCATGAATCCTGTGGCAAGTGTTTCCCCTGTCGCATTGGCACACAACGCTTGACCGAGAGGCTGGCAGGTGAGGCGGGTCCAGACAATTTAGATGCATGGTTGGCCGAAGTCGCCGACATGGGACAGACAATGAAAGAAGTCAGTGCCTGTGGCTTGGGTATGGCGGCTCCACTTGTTGCCGATAGCCTAATTCGATACTTCCCATCGCAAGTTGCGGCGCACGTAGAAGGGAAGTAGAGCGGTAGGTCGGTAATCGGTAGGTCGGTAAGTCAGTACCGACCTACTGATTACGGAATACCGACCTACTGAATGCCGACCTACATGAATCACATGAAAAAAGAGGTTTCCAATTGAACCAATCAACAGAAAATACTATCTTTATTGACGGCGAGGAAGTCGCCTACACAGCGGGCGAAACCGTCTATGAGATTGCTGCAAGACATGGCAAGACCATTCCCGTCCTCTGCTATGACGAACGCCTCGACCCATTTGGTGCCTGTCGCCTTTGTGTTGTCGATATCGAGGGCATTCGTAATCCAGTGGCGTCGTGTACAACCAAAGCCACACCCAGCATGAAGGTCAGCACAGCAACGGATCGTGTTGAACGTCACCGCAAAACGCTCCTAGAGATGATTGTCTCCGAGAATCCGGGCATTGATGTCAGCCCATTGCGGGGCTATTCATCACAGGAATTTGCCCTGCTTGTGGATCAATATGATGCACGTTCAGGCCGGTTTGCCGGCTCACACTCTGGGCATAGCAAAGATGATGATGATAACCCATTTTTACTGCGCGATTACGACATGTGTATCTCATGCTATCGTTGTGTCCGTGTCTGCGCCGAGCAAGAAGGCGACTATGCCATCAGCGTCATGAATCGCGGTTTCCATACCCAGATCACCACTGAGTTTAACGGACTACTCAGCGACTCATCCTGCACATTCTGTGGACAATGCGTCCAAACTTGCCCAACAGGTGCGCTGGGTGATAAGAAGGCCATGCGCTTTGCGGAGGAAGGGTGAACAGTTAATAGTTAATAGTTAACAGTTAATAGTTGGCAATTAACTATTAACTGTTAACTGTTAACTATTAACTATTAATTATGACTGATCGTTTAAACCAAACAATATCATTGGCAGATGGGCGTGAACTGGGGTTTGCGGAATGGGGCCCTGTGAATGGATTGCCTGTATTCTACTTTGGTGGGTCTACTGCGCGCTTTTTTCACCCAGCCCACGAAGAGGAACTGATCGAACTAGGGGTGCGCTTTTTTGTAGTGGAGCGGCCCGGGTTTGGTCAGTCAACGCGTTTGCGAGGGCGTACCGTGTTGGATTGGCCTGATGATGTTGCTGCGTTGGCTGACCACCTGTCAATCGACAAATTTGCTATCATCGGTACTTCACAGGGGGGACCGTATGCTGCTGCCTGCGCCTATAAACTGGCAGAGCGACTGTATTCAGTCACGCTATCAAGTGCACTGGCACCATTTGATGCACCGGAACTGCTGGAGGGGATGGCTGAGGCATTGAAGATGACGCCCAAACTAGCAAATAACACACCTTGGCTGTTGTCATTCATCAACAGCATGTCTGCCCGTGCAGCTCGACGCGACCCAGAGGGCTTTTTGAAACGGTTGTTGGGCAATTTACCTGAGAGCGATCAGCAAATTTTGAATGATCCGGTGATCATGGAGCGGTTCATCCGTGATTTGCCCGAAGCCGTGCGTCAAGGTAGTGGTGGCTCAACCGACGATATGCGTGCTGTCTGTAAACCTTGGGGCTTTGAACTCTCGGAGATTCGCACCAGAGTGCTTATTTGGCAAGGGGAAGATGACCCTAGCGTACCAGTGGCGATGAGTAAATATTATGCGCAGCAGATCCCCAATAGTCGTTTGCTGACTTTTCCCGATGTAGGGCATTTTTTGGTGTATAGCCATTGGAAGTCGATCTTATCGCAAATCATTAAATACAGTCAATAAATTATGTTTATTCTTATACCAATACTTGCCGCGATTGGCATACTGGCGAGCATGTATAACAGAAAATTGCAGATTCAGGCGAATAAACGGTTGCCTATTCGTTTGATTCCTGCCCGTATGTCAGGCCAAGACTTGGAAATGTATATCCAAGAAACTGAACTGTATCATGATGATATTCGTCGAAAT
>JBCCFC010001103.1:0-4594 GCA_039029935.1 Chloroflexota bacterium | reverse complement strand
GTGGCGTATTCTTATTTTTGGTAATCCTGATAGCAATTCTTCTATTTATTTTCCCTGGCACTCGGAACTCGCTATTATCGAGTTTCTGGGTGCTAACTCGGAATTTGCCAGTACAGAGTATATTCACAGAAAATGATGGCGAAAATCATCCACCTAATGCTATTCAACCCGAATCAAACTCGGAAGTTTTGCCAGATTCAGATAATGCTCTGATTCAGTCCGAGTGTATGGTTGCAAATTCTCAGGGATTAAACTTGCGGAGCGGGCCGTCTATCTCCTATGAGCCACCTATTGCACAGTTGCCAAATCAAACCGAACTGATTCCGATAGCTTATCAAAGCCAAGGAACACCAAACAGCGAGTGGATTGAAGTAATTGTTGTGGATTCCACTCTACAAGGTACTGATGCGGATTCCTCTCCTCGAGGTTGGGTAAACGTTCAATATGTCGATTGTGGTGATTTACCACTTCATAATTTGCCTACAGGGTCAGTAGAATCTGCTACTCAACCAATTATTACTCAAGCGCCGACTTCCCAAGTTGTTGTTACTCAACCATCTACCCTTCAGCCAGTTGTTGTTCTGACCCCGACTCCGCAACTAACTGTTTTTCAGACTTCTACCCCTCTGCCAATGACGTCCCAGACATCTATGCCGCCTGTATGTGAGGTTCGCATAAATTCATTAAATTTACGGAATGGCCCCTCGGTAGCTTACGAGCCGCCTATCATGCAATTATCACATGGAGCAAAGCTAACACCTATTTCTTACAGAAATCAGGGAGACTCAAACGGTGAATGGGTTGAGGTCATTGTTACAGAGTCTTCTATAATAGGCTGGGTAAGTGTTCAATATGTCAACTGTGGTGATTTCCCATTTCGTAGTTTGCCTGCCGGATTAATTCAACCGCCTCCTCACCCAACGATGACTCAGTTTCCTACACCGATGTCAAACAACAACCCATCTCGCAATGTATCCCCTCCCTCAGCTCAAGTAATGCATCAGCCTACACCTAACCAGTCTGCTGCAATTATTACAAGCAATAAATCCTGTGAGATGAGTGTAAACAGTATATTTGTAAACATCTGGGCTAAATATAAAGGACGAATCGGCTGCCCTAAAATAACTGAACCAATAAGCGGCTTCTGGGCTGAACAACCCTTTCAAAATGGTCACATGTTCTGGTCAGATAGTGCTAGTATTTATTTAGTCAAAATTGGTAGTGATTCCGGCTGGTGGAGACTTATACCAGACAATCGCACGCTGTGGAATGACACAATGCCTCAGCAGAGTTGTATGGAACAACCTCCAGCGAATACATACACGCCCGTGCGTGGTTTTGGTGCGATACGGTGTTCAGATAAAACAATAAGAGAACAGATTGGTTGGGGCATTGATCATGAGCGTGGATTTCAAAACGGGATTAATCTCTATCAGAGCTTTGATAATGGCTATATATTCCGCGACAGTGATGGAAACACAAATGGATTAGCTTATATTTTGTTTTCCGATGGCAGCTTCCTGAGAGATCAATATTAGAGGCAGCTCGATTATATCGCTACTAATGCTGCCCAGTTGTACACAACAAGCGGCTGTATTCGAAGAAGTTCAGAATAATGTTGTTGTTCTGATTCCCACAAATCAATCGCCTGTTGTGTATTCAGCCAGAACTGTGCGCTATTGCCAAAGAGTCGAGATAAGAGCCTGAATATTCAAACAGGCTCGTGCCTAGCTCTACCCCTGGGATAGCCAAGAAAGAGGCATAGCGACCCATGTAGGCTACCAGAGTGAACGGGCTAGATAATATTCAAACCCGCTCTAAACGTAACGCCATTGTAGGCGAGATAGAGCGTCGTTCTTTTAATAACTCGTTAATGGTTTTGCGGGATACACCAATCGTTGTCGCCAATGATGTTGCCGTAAATCCATAGTCAGGCATGAAGTCCTCACGTAACATTTTGCCTGGATGAGTCGGTCGAATCTTTCGTTTTGCTACATTTTTGATTGACATATTGATAATTTGTCACCTCAATATCATAGGCATCGCCATTGATAAATCATAGCTACATACCCCAAACCATAATCGTCTTCCCTTCATATGCCTCTGTACGAACAAAAATCTTTTCATCCCACGTGCGTTTTTGCACACTGCGATCAAAAATCAGCAGATGCCCTTCTTCCGCCTCACTCTTATCCATATAGCCATGCGTCTGTTGCAACCCCTTTTGGATGACCTGCTCTAAATCGCCATAGCGAATCTTGAGTTCAATCACAATTGTCTGCACATCAGAAAGCGTGTGATAGTCCCACTGAACGGACTCGATGGGTGGATCGTTTTGGGGTTGGATCGGCCAGTGTACATACAAATCTGTGCGTTCACGGCCAAAGCCATACTCGCGCTCAATACGTCCACCACCGTTGACAATACGCTGTAAGAATGCCTGCATCAGGAGTTGTGGTCCGGCCTCTTTATAATCAAATCGCTCTACCCATGATTCAGAATGGCGGCGGAAAAACTGCTGAAAGGCTTCCAACAACTTGGGCATGTTGAGGCGACCATCGTCATTGACGTACCATTCGGTTTCATGGGTGATCTTGAATTGGGTGCTGTAGTTCAATTCACGCGGGATAATTTCGCTGTAGATGGGGTTGGCAATTTGGAGTTGTTTGCCAAAGCGACGGATGAGTCCCAAATCACGCACATAGGCAATATTGTCATTGTCAACCAGATCAATCTCACCCTTACTGGACAAAATTGGCCCAATCACCTCTTTGACGCGTGGTTCTTTGAGTTTATCGGTTAGCTGGTCCAGATGGGTATCTCGTCGTTGAATCAGCCGTTCCTTGGCGACGTTGACCATATTCGCTGTGAGGGTGACAGTGCGATCTCGATTTTCATGCATCTCATAGGTCAGTTCATATCCCATTGCATTGACAATCCAAGGTTGGCCTTGCGTTAAGTCCCATAGCAAATCCAGCGCATCCTGTGTAAACGGCTGTCCCGTTGCCTCTGTATGTTGTTGATAGAGAGTATGCGTTTCCTCTTTTGTAAAGTCGCCCATACGAAGTGATTTGGCTTTAATATTAAATGCACTGCCACCAGTGATGATGGTCTTTTCACGGCTGGAATGAATACGATAATCACGGACATCACGAATACCACAGAGAATGATACTGTGTGGAAAACCGCGCGGGCGACTGGCATAACCTGAGCGTAGTTGACGCAATAGTGAAATCAGCGTGTCACCGATCAATGCATCAACTTCATCCAGCATGAGGACAATTGGTTTTGGGCTGGATTGTGCCCAAGCTGTCAACAATTCATTGAGCGTACCAGAGCCTCCGTGATTTTTTGAAATTGATTGCCAGTTATCTTGGATAAATGAGTCTTGAAGATATAACTTTTCTTCACGTGCAAACGATCTTAAAATCTCATGCATGGCATCATCAACATCTTCACGGTTGGCCTGTGCGGTTTCAACATTGACATACAAGGCTTTATAGCGACCACTTTGGTTGAGGAAGTCCATCAACGCCATCATAAATGTCGTTTTGCCCACCTGACGAGGTGCATGAAGAATGAAATATTTCTCTTGCCGAATCAACCCTAGAATTTCACGCAAATCAAATCGTTCAAGCGGCGGTAAGTAATAGTGTAATTTTTTTTTAATGGGGCCAGCGGTATTAAAAAAGCGTTCATTTTCAAACTGACTCAGATCAAACTCAAACATGATATCCCCCTTCACCACATCATCAAACCAAGCTCAAAAGTTCGTCCTATATTATACCACAAACGTGCTATCAACCATCTTCAACATGGCCTACCTCTTTATGAATACAGCAATTCCCGCAGAACAGATGTGGCGCTCAGCCAGAAGGCTCGGACTTGGATTTAGTGTAAAAAAGATAAGAATATTCACAAATATCCCCGAATACAACATAAGACAGTTCTTGAACACGCGTGTAAAGAGTTATTCTGCTCTCGCGACTGAGCAAAGGTGCATTTCGCTATCCTCCCTTGACGCCTTCGCAGCCGACTCCATCTTTGCTGGGAACGGTCAGTGCAATAGTACCCACCTTAAATGAAGAACTACGTCTGGGTCCTTGTCTGGCTGGATTGACCGGAAGTAGCTATGAAGTGCAGGAGATAATTGTCGTAGATAGCCTTTCCCAAGATGGGACGCAAGAGATTGTAAAAGCTGCTATGCCGCAAGACCCTCGCTTGCGATTGCTTCTGTACGATCCTCAACCTCAAAACTGGGTTGGTCCTTCGGGAGCGCTCCATGAGGCTTTTTTGCAAAGCTCCCCCTTAAGCGAATGGATTCTCAGACTGGATGCGGATACCTTCCCCGATCCCGGTTTAGCTGCTAGCTTGGTCGAAACCGCGATCGCCGAAAAATACGATGTGCTCTCCCTGGCACCGCAATTTATCCTTAAATATCCAGGGGAATCCTGGCTCCATCCGGCGATGTTAATTTCCTTTGCCTATCGGTCCTACCCAGTAGGCACTCAAGCAACCAAGCCGCAAAGGGTAATGGCAAACGGGCAATGCTTTTTAATCCGCCGCTCGGTATTGGATGAATTGGGAGGCTATG
>JBCCFC010001102.1:0-4594 GCA_039029935.1 Chloroflexota bacterium | reverse complement strand
CAAAAGAAGATGGCCCTGGCTGGACCATCAGTTTTCAAATTGTCATCGGGGTTTTCAAATGGTCTATTGGGGACCAGTACTTGGTTTTCGAAAAAGGGATTGTGGCTTTAAGCAGGGAGAACATTATTTTTTGACTACGAAGACCATGTTTTGTGGCTTTGTTTACAATATGCCTTGCTGGTTTTGCGGGGAGGTCTCCATCCGATGTCTTTTAGTTGGCAATACATTGCCAACGTCAACACCACGTTTGACCACTGTTAAGCCTGAATCCTTATTTATTTTCGTGTAATTTTCCTCCTAAAGGACTGTAGTTTTCTCCTAGCATCCCGCAGCTTTGTACTGAGCAGGATTTCAATTGGGAGTCGGATTAAAATTTTCTAATTGTAAAATTTTGCTTCGCTAGGTAAGGAGGTTTAGTTAATAGTAATTTTTAGGTGTATAGTTAACTTTATTAGGAGTATTTGGAGTTGTTAACTATGCAAAATTCAGAAAAGTGGGTGTGTTGGATATGGCGATGTGGGATTTGGTCGCCAAAATTGAGGACAAACCGCTCTATCAACTGCTTGCTGACCGCTATTGTGATGGGCAGACAAATACGCCTGTCTATGTCTACGCCGCTGGTGGATACTATTACCCAGGCAAAGACATTCGCATGTTGCAGGGTGAAATGCGTTCCTATCTGGACATGGGTTACACAACCGTCAAGATGAAGATTGGCGGCGATTCACTGGCGCAGGACATCGCACGGATTGAGGCAGTCCTTGAGGTCGTGGGTCAAGGCGAGGCGTTGGCTGTGGATGCCAATGGTCGCTTTGACTTGCCGCTTGCGCTAGACTATGCTGCTGCCCTCGATCCTTATGGGCTCAAGTGGTATGAGGAGCCGGGGGATCCGCTCGATTTTGTACTCAACGCGGCCGTCTGCCAAGCTAGCAAAACACCCATTGCCACAGGCGAAAATCTATTTTCCACCCAGGATGCGCGCAACCTTATTCGCTATGGTGGCATGATCCCACCGCGTGACTATCTCCAATTTGACCCCGCCCTCAGCTATGGCTTGGTCGAATATTTGCGCACACTGGAAATGCTGACAAATTATGGCTGGTCGTGGAAACGATGTGTCCCGCACGGTGGTCATCAATTTGCACTCCACATCGCGGCGGGTTTGGGACTTGGTGGCAACGAGTCCTATCCGGGTGTCTTTCAACCCTTTGGTGGGTTTGCCGACGATGTGCCCGTTGAAGATGGGCTTGTGCATTTACCTGATGCACCAGGGATTGGGATTGAGGCGAAGCGTGCTTTGATTGCGGCGTACGATGTGATTGAGATATAGAGAAAAGCACTATTTTATGGTTACGATGTTTGCCGTTTTTAACCATCATTCCTACAAGCGGTAGGCATCCACCACTTATCAAGACATGGATGCCTGCCTTCGCAGGAATGATAACCCCAAAGAGTATAGAAAAACAGCAAACATCGTGTTACGGCCTTCAGCCTGATTGACTAGATGTCACCAACACTAGGTACATTCTTCTCTAGCTCCTCCAACCATACCCGCGCCTCACTATCACTGGGGGCGCGCCAATCGCCGCGTGGTGACAATGAGCCGCCGGACCCCACTTTGGGACCATTCGGTACAGCCGTGCGCTTGAATTGGCTGATTTGGAAGAAACGGAAGAGAAAGGTATTAAGCCATTTCTTGATTGTTGCCAAATTATATTCATTACGCTTCTCTGGTGGCAGTAAATCAGACCAAATGCCACGCGTCTTGTCACCCCATGCATGATGCGCCAAGAACGCCACTTTGCTGGGTTTGAACCCAAACCGTGTGACATAATATAGATGAAAATCCTGTAATTCATAGGGACCTATCTTGGCCTCGGTGCTCTGGGCAGGTTGCTCTTCATCCGGTGTTGAACTGCTGCTGGGAACCAATTCTGGCGAAATTTCTGTATCCAAAATCGACTGCAAAATAATGCTTGCTTCTTGACCAAACTGCTCGGTTTCCACAACCCAACGGATGAGATGTTGAATCAACGTTTTAGGCACAGAGCCATTGACATTATAGTGAGACATCTGATCGCCCACGCCATAAGTCGCCCAGCCCAAGGCTAGCTCGCTCAGGTCGCCTGTCCCCATGACAATGGCGTTGTTATAGTTTGCCAAGCGGAAGAGATGTGAGGTGCGCTCACCCGCTTGCACATTCTCAAAGGTCACATCATATTGCTCCTCTTCTTCGGCAAAAGGATGCCCCAAGTCACGCAGCATCTGCATAGATGACGGTCGGATGTCGATTTCATGCGCACTCACGCCCAACGCCTGCATCAGCGCATGGGCATTTTGTAATGTGCGTCCGCTGGTAGCAAATCCTGGCATGGTATAGGCCAATATATTCTCACACGGCAGTCCCAATCGGTCCATCGTCCGTGCTGCCACAATTAGTGCTTGTGTTGAGTCCAGGCCACCAGAAACACCGATCACCACTTTCTTGAACCCCGCCGTTGTCAGACGCTTCATCAATCCATGCACCTGAATATTATAGACTTCGGCACACCGTTCATTGCGCACCGTTGGGTCACTTGGCACGTAAGGGAAACGGTCCACACGCCGCATCAATGATGTCGTGTTTTCGGGTATCTCAAATGTAAAGGGAATCCGCCGCATTGCCTGCAATTTTATCCGATGGTCGCCTACCGTGTCACCAAAACTGGTGAGCCGCATCCGATCCTGCATCAAGCGTTCAAGGTCAATGTCGGCCACAATCACCTGCTCTTCTTGCGAGAACCGTTCCGACTCTGCCAGCCGTGTCCCATTCTCATAGATCATGGCATGTCCATCCCAGGCCAAATCCGTCGTCGATTCACCAAACCCCGATGCTGAGTAGAGATAGGCTGCGACGCACTTCGCCGACTGCGAGGAACAGAGGTCTTGGCGATAGTTGGCCTTGCCAACCGTGATATTGCTGGCCGACAGGTTGGTCAGAATGGTCGCACCCGCCAACGCGGCGTAAGTGCTTGGTGGAATCGGTGTCCAGACATCCTCACAAATTTCGGCGTGAAGCGAGAACCCTTCCACATTGGCGGCGTCGAAAATCAGGTCCGGCCCAAAGGGAACGGTTTGGCCTAAAAGCTGGATTTCCTGAGAAACGGCATCACGTGCGGAGGCAAATTGTCGCTTCTCGTAAAACTCACGGTAGTTTGGTACATAGCTTTTGGGCAATGCACCAAGCAACTGTCCACGATAGAGTGCAATGGCACAATTAAACAGTTTATGCTCCAAGCGTAGAGGCACACCAGCCAAAATGACACTATTGAGATGATGACTTTCCGCCAACAAGTGCGCCAACGCCTCTTTGGTCGCATCCAGCAGTGCATCTTGATGAAACAGATCATCATTGCTGTAGGCCGAAATCCCCAATTCAGGGAAGAGAGCCAACGCTACTCCTTGCGCTGACGCCTGCTGTGCCAGTGCAATCGTGCGCTCCACATTGAACACAGGGTCCGCTACCCGCACTGCAGGGATACAAACCGCTACTCGCAAAAATCCGTGTGTATAGATTGATGAAAATTGATTAGACATAATAAGACTCTTCGCTACACGAAGACAACCTCCCTCACAATCGTATATGACTCACCGAATACCAACCTACTAAACACCTACTAAGGTCAGCATTCTTACACACCCATAATAGATTCACACATAATATCAGTCATGAACATCTTGTCAAAATGAGGCGAGTGATCGCAGTTAGATTATGGAGAAATGCGTATGAAACAAATTTCATCATGGATGATAGGCGTGTTGCTGATGGCCGTCCTATTGTCTGCATGTGGTAGTACGATGCCTGCGGCTGATTCTGTGCCAGAAGCAAACACAGAGGAGACCCAAGTTGTCGAAACTTCCCAAGAGGAATCTATAACAGAATCTGAAGTTGTTGAGGCAACCGAAGAAGAAGCTGTTGTTGAAGAAGCTGTTGCTGAAGAAGCTGCCAGCGAAGACGTTGTCGCTAAGGAAGCAGTCAATGAAGAAACGGTTGTTGAACCATCTGAAGAAACCGCTGTAACCGATGGTGGTGTTGAATCAGTCAGCGAAACTGAGCCTGAACCCGTTGCTGATATTGGACCACCACCCGAATTCTCACCCAACTTGCGCGCATCCAATCCAGATCATGTCATGATTGGCAATGGCAAACCGCAGGTAATCGAATTCTTTGCCTTTTGGTGAGGCTCGTGCCGACGCTTGGCACCCATCGTGCATGGGTTAGAAATTGATTATTGGGGACAGGTTGAGTTCAACTATTTGGACATTGACAGCAAATCGGTACAGCCATTCAAAGATCAATTTAACTTTCGTGGACAGCCACATCTCGTATTTCTTGATGGGGATGGGAATATCGTAGATCAACGGTTTGGTGCGCAATCGGAAGAGACATTGCGTGAGATTTTGGATGGGTTGACGGGATCGTAGGTAATCGGTACGTCAGTAATCGGTGTGTCGGTCTTCGATAAAGATGCACTGACCACCGACCACTGACGTACTAACGACCACTGACCTAACCGTCACCCAATTCATTATTAATCTCCGCAATCCGCTTATT
>JBCCFC010001101.1:0-4603 GCA_039029935.1 Chloroflexota bacterium | reverse complement strand
TGGATTTGGCTTCTGTCTCATCACGTTCGCCAACATCAGGAATCAGCATTTCGCGAAGACGCAGCGCATAGAGTTGGCGAGCTAACAAATTGGGAATACGCAGGAGCAATTCACCATCTGTGCGCTGCGTCTTCGCGAAATGCTGATTCCTGATGTTGGCGAACGTGATGAGACAGAAGCCAAAGCCAAATTGCTCTATGGGCAGGGCAAAATGCAGCCACTTGCAGACTTTATAGAATCGACCATTTTTGAGATTTTTGACAACCGTGACTATATTACGGCCAATGAGCTAACCGTAAAGACGACCTTTCTCTCGCTGCTCTTTGATGATACGTTCTATATGATTGATTCCGAGTTACCCATTGTCCGAGGGTATGCCGACCTCGCCATGATTTTGCGTCCAGAGATGCGTCAATATCAACTACTGGATATTTTACTCGAATTCAAATTTATCAAATTGGGCGAGCATGGCTTGAGTGAGAAGACAGCCAAGGCCAAGACGCATGATGAATTAAGAGCCATGAAAACGGTCAAAAAACAACTTACGGACGCAGTTAAACAAGCAAAAACCTATAGCACAGCGTTGAAAGCCAAATATGGTCCCACGCTCAAACTGCGTACCTTTGCTGTGGTGGCAGTAGGGTTTGAGAAGCTGATTTGGGATGAAGTAAAATAAAACATTTATCGAATTTACCAAACAAAAAAGCGGCTGGATGCGATCCAACCGCTTTTTTGCTATGCATCACTATTTTTAAATACCTGATTCCCAAAAAGACCCACCACCAAAAAGACCACTAACACAACGATAATACGGACAGAGAGAAATTCTGGATCGATGCCCATTGAAATAATGCCTGCGATACGGGCGATGATGGCAATGCCCGCAAAAATAATCACGGGACGTATAGCTGCTGGGTTCATGGTGATGGCCCCGATTAGATATAGAATGCCAAATGTGACCATCGGTGCGCCAATGTTCGCCCGTATATTGGACATGCCAAAGATACCATCGCCAGTCGGTTCAACCATGGTGGACGATAGCTGTATTTCAGGCGCAAACATATAGAGAACGCCATTGTAGAGGAGCATCAAGGCCACCAATCCTAGTAAAATTCGTGCTGCAATTTTCATGATAATTTCCTTTGGTTATTATATCTTGTATTGTATTCTTGTATATCCAAACCTTCATCGGCTTGGCTTAATAACCAAAGTATACCTGTGGCGACGGCCAACTGTCCTCCCCTAATTTGGGGGAATGGTGGGGATAAATTAGGGAAGCAGTCCCAGCGTCCGCGCACGGTTGACTGCCTCCATGCGCGAATGCACATACAGTTTGCTGTAGATGGTTTTGACGTAGGAGCGCACGGTACTCGGTGCGACAATCATCTGCTCGGCGATTTTGGGAATGGTCAAATCCCCTGCCAGATAGCGTAAGGTGTCTAGTTCGCGGGTCGTCAACGGGTCAAGTGGCATATCCACAAATGCATTCTGTGACGTTGGGCTATCAATCACTGGCTGTCTTGTTTTGGACAAACCTATCGTGGCCGTTGACTTCTGATAGACTGCCTCTTCTTCAATGATGTCTAGTAGCTGCTGGATATAGGTTGTGTCAATTCCAGCCGATGAGACAGTATTATGTTGGGCAACCTGTGTGAGCAAGGACAAAAGAGCCGTTCCTTCATCCACAAAAACACGTACAAAGCCTTCTGGCTGGGCCAAATGCAGGGCCTCCACAAGCCGGGTGATGGCCTGTTCTGATCCGCCCAATGCCTGATGCGCCAATGCTTGCAATGTATACATTTCAATCAACCGTGTCACCCGTCCACCATCCGTGGCATTCTGCGCCAACTTTGTCAGGAGTACGAGCACCTTTTCGGGTGCGTCATCAGCCAAGAGGATGCGCGCAAAGACGAGATAAGCAATCTCCAACAAATAGGTGGGCGTATCATGGGCATCTAGACGATGTGTATCTGCCCATGTTTTGGCAGCGGCTAGATTGCCTTGTCGTAGATGCAGGAGGGCTGCGGTTGCGGCTGGCCGTGCGGTCGGTTCATACGCGTTGCCCATGCGATAGGCTTGTTGTGCATCTTGAATGAGGTCTAGCGCGTCCTGACTTTGGCCCTGTGCCTGCCGTATGCGCGCCAGTATCATGGAGGCGGCTTGGGCAGCAAAGACCATTGATTGTAGTGGCTTGAGCGTGTCGAGCGCAGGGATGAGTCGTTCTGCGGCAAGGTCAAGCTGGTTCTGCTCACGCAGTACTTCGGTCCAACTCACGACAGTCAACGCTCGCCCAACAGGCTGATGCTGTGAAAAAGACGGCTCGAAATGTTGATAGAGGCTGGCGGCTTTGCGCAGTTGTCCATTCAACCGCAGCGCATTGATCATGAACGACAAAAAGACATACCTGGCATAGTTGGTGAGTCCACCTTGGTGAATCGACGCCATTTGTGGGTCGCTATATTGCAAAAATTGCGCAATGTTGCCTGCCTGATAATGACAAATCAGCAAGGACCCCTTTGACCCCATTTTGAGGATGGAAGAATCGGTTTCTTGTGCCAGTTCAATGGCATGTGTCGTGTGTGCTATCGCTTGGGCAAAATCTCCCCGATGTCTTGCCAATGATGCACGAGCAAGGGTGATTTCAGTGGTCATCGTGGCAATTTCGATGGGTGTGTATAATCCATCGTCGGCATGAATCAGGGCTACGGCATCCTCAAGCAATGTCGCGATATGCGCACTTGAATCCAAAAAAAGATCAAGATGGAGCCAAGCTGTGGTAATCAGTACTTGGGGCGATGTACGAATCTGTGCCTCTGGCAGTTGTTGAATCCATTGCCACAAACGGTGCAACTCTCCGCGACTTGACATGATGTCACGGGCATTGTCGCCAATCAATTTAGCCGCCAACTGATTGCTGCCAGCGGCAAAGGCATGGTGGATAGCGTCGTCCAAAAAACCGTATTGACTATACCAATGGCTGGCACGTTCATGATAGATGGCGACCTCGTCTGGGGCGATGCGTTGCAACTCTGCCCGCAAACAGCCTGCAAAGAGGTGGTGATAGCGATACCAGTGACGCCTGTCGTCCAGCGGAATCACAAAGAGTCGGCTCTGGTCAAGCGTCTCTAATATCTGCTGACTTCCCGCTTGTTCTGTGACGGCATCGCAGAGTTGCACATTGAGCCGTTCCAGCACAGAGGTTTGTAGTAGAAAGTCACGAATCTGGGTTGGCTGTCGCTGTAGCACCTCGTTGACCAGATAATCGACAATGTAGTGATTGTCGCCCTTGAAGGTCTGGATAAATGCGCTTGGGTCCGTTTTGTTCTGGAGCGAAAGCGCGGCAAGTTGGAGACTGGCAACCCACCCTTCGGTGATTGAATCAAGCTGGTCAATGTCGTCAGCCGAAAGATTCAGATGCATGTGTTGATTGAGGAAGTCCGCAGCTTCGACGCGGCTAAACCGTAGCGATTCCGTGTCAATATCCGTCATCTGTCGGCGCACCCGCAGACGGGGCAGCGGCAATGGCGGCTCGGTACGGCTGGTGATGACCAGATGGGCGTTGGGTGGCTGATGCGTCAACCAAAGAGAAAGGGCCTCGTGAATGGATGGCTCCTCAATTTCGTGATAGTCATCCAAAATAAGAACGGCCCGACGCCCGTAGGCCATTAGGCCATTTAGCAGACTGGTGACAAGCGCAGGAAGAGACAGTTCAGCACGAGCTTCCTGCAAGAATTCATCTTGGATTGCCACAAAAGAATCATCCAACTGACAAAGCGCGGCGGTGACATAGGTGAAGAAGCGGCGGCTGTTATTATCTCCTTCATCCAATGACACCCATATCACCTGTGCGTCATCAAGTTGATGGAGCCACGTCGTCACCAACGTTGTCTTGCCATAGCCAGCGGGGGCTGTGACCAAGCTCAGTTTACCCATCAGCCCCCGATTGAGTTGTTCGACCAAATGCGGGCGCGGGATGACGCCGGAGGGCATGAACGGTGTGAATAGTTTTGTTTGCAGCAAATTTGACATAGGTACGCCTATGGAAGAAAGGGGGCACCGCCGGAAATATAGCCCAATGACTCATCCAAGGTGCAATCATAGGCGACCTCTGCCCACTTTTCAGTATGACGCATAAAGGCCAGTGTATAGGAATCGGGTGCAACATACTCCATCCGCGCAAACTTAGACTCAAAGGTCGGGCGAATCGCGTTTGGTCCAGAAACGTGATAGGTCGAGCTAAAATAGTAGTAGTTGCGGTACCACTTGCCATGAATGTCAATGATGTAATTCCACTCATAGTCAGGTGGCATTTCCTTGATGTAGGTTGGCTTAAAATGGTTTTCAATCAGCTCCTCCGCCCGTCGAGTCACCTCTGCTTTGTCGCATCTGGCACTGTAGGCTTTTTGGGTCTGGATCGACTCCATGTTTTTTTCTGTCTTGCCATTGCCTATCTCTCCTTCTTATCCTTAAAATCTTATATACCATCAACTGTCAACTGTAGCGAAACAACCAGAAATCCTTACTGCAGTGGTCCTCGACTGTGCCAACTGGCGAGACAGCCGAAAATCTCAATAAATAATTAAATCAGCCAACTAGTGGTCCG